>NZ_JADBUE010000017.1:0-39625 GCF_020245805.1 Microcystis sp. M179S2
GCGTGATGTCGGGCGTGATGTGGGGCGTGGTGTTGGGCGTGATGTTGGGCGTGATGTTGGGCGTGATGTCGGGCGGGGTGCGGTCCGTGGTGTTGGGCGTGGTGTCGGGCGTGGTGTGGGGCGGGGTGTCGGGCGGGGTGTTGGGCGGGGTGTTTATATTCGCCTTTTTCCGTCTTGATAATTGGCTAATCGGGCTTTTGGCGGGCCCTCAAGGGCGACTTTTTCCCCGTATTACCCTTCTACCGCTGCCGGGGTTAACCTCGACTCTACAACAATGGTTACAGCAAGACTGGGAAACGGCTATTAATAACCTCAATCAATACTTTCGGTACAGCCGCCAGTTTATTCCTGTCCTTGTCGCCGTTAACCGCGTTTTATCGCAATTCCCAGAGGCAGAAATTATCTATCGCGTCTCCCGTCTGGCAGAAAATCCCTCCGATTGGCAATTGTTAAAATATGCGTCGGCGAAACTGTTTTCTCTTGCTGACAGCCAAATCCGTCTAGATACTCCTGCTTGCGCCGCCGCCGCTGGTTTTTGGTATCTTCACCAACAGGACACCGAAAAAGCCAAAAAAGCCTTTGCTGTGGTACGTTCCCTCGCCTACGGGGAAGAAATGTATAGCCTCGCCCAAACTTTACACCGATTTAGTCAGGCTGCAACTCTCGATAGTATCGCTTCCCTGAAAGTTGCCCCCATTGCCGCAGAACCGTCATTACGTCCGCAAACTTGGCAAGCTATCAGCAGTTTAAATCGAGTTATCACAGAAATGGCTTTAGTCCAGAGAAGTGACTCCCAAGAGACTAGAAAACTCGCTCTTAAACGGATTATCAGGGAATTAAGGGATATAATCGACCGACAGGCTGCCAATTTACCCCAAGCAGAAAAAGAATTAATCCTTTCTATCGCCCAAAAATGGAAAACTTGCCTGTAGCTTGTAAGCTAAGACGCATTTAAACCGCTTATTCTTAGATTAGCCGAATCTCCCCCCCCCCTGCCCCTAGGGTTGATTCATAGTAGGGTTGATTCATGAATCAACCCTACCTTGAGGGGGTTTGATCCCCCCTGTCAGCCTTGATAAGGGGGGTGTCTGACAGTTTTTAACACCTACCTACTTAGTGCCAGATTAATTTCTTAGCTAGGATAGGCAAGAGGCAGCTAGAAAAAATTCTCCTGTCTCCTGTCACGGCTGCTGGCAGTAAGTAATTTTGCCGGCATCTGATATTCAAACTCAAGCAACTATGTGTCAACTTCTAGGCATGAATTGTAATGTCCCCACGGATATCTGTTTTTCCTTCGAGGGATTTTGTGCGCGGGGAGGAAAAACCGACGAACATCGAGACGGTTGGGGAATTGCTTTTTTTGAGGGTTTAGGTTGTCGAACTTTTATTGATGTTAAACCCTCGATCGCTTCTCCGATTGCGGAATTAATTAAAAACTATCCGATCCATTCTACCAATGTTATCGCCCATATTCGCAAAGCTACCCAAGGAGAAATTAAACTAGAAAACTGTCATCCTTTTCGGCGGGAATTGTGGGGGAAATATTGGGTTTTTGCCCATAATGGTAATTTAGAAAATTTCTCACCTACTGCGGGAGATTTTTATCAACCGGTTGGGGACACGGATTCGGAAAAAGCTTTCTGTTTAATTCTTAATACCCTGCGAGAGACTTTTCCCCAGGGCAAACCTTCCCTAGAGCAACTTTATCAAGTCCTAAAAACTATCACAAACTCTATCGCTTGTCAAGGAATTTTTAATTATCTTTTATGCGATGGTGAACATTTTTTTGCCCATTGTTCGACGAAATTAAGCTATATAATCCGTCAGTATCCTTTTGCCGCCGCTCATTTAATTGATGAAGATGTGAGCGTTGATTTTCAAGCTTTAGCTCATCCCGGCGATCAAGTGGCAATTATTGCCACTACACCCTTAACTGATAATGAAGTTTGGACAACGATTAATTCAGGAGAATTATTAGTTTTTCAGGAGGGCGCAGCAATTTTAAGTTAATCTTACCAGTGGTCACTTTGTCGAGATTTTTCTAAATCAATTAACTGAGTTTTTAGCCCTAACCAATCTAATTGATGGGCGAGGCAATCTGAACCAATTTTTCCCGCTTCTAGATAAATAACTCTCTCGGCAAATTCCTCTAAAAAATCCAGTTGATGATTGACCATAATTATCGTCATTGATCTTTGATTGTTTAATACTTCTAATAACCTGTTGGCCGTGCCTGTATCTAGAGCAGAGGTGGGTTCATCTAATAACAGTATGCTCGGTTCTAACAACAAAGCTCTGGTAATTGCCACTAATTGTCTTTGTCCTAAAGATAATTCTAACTCCCCGCGTTCAAACCACTGTTCGGGAATTTTTAATAGGGATGTCCAACGGTCAATTCTCTGATTAATTTCCGCAGGAGTAAGTTTTTTCAATTGCAAAGGATAAGCGAGAGCATCTCGAACGTTCATTCCTAATAACTTCGACTCTTGTAGCAATAAAACTATCTGTTGTCGCAGGGAAATAACCGGTATTTCCTTAATCGATTTACCGTGAAAATAAATATTTCCCGTGCTTGGTTCTTGCAAACGATTTAACAGTCGTAAAAGAGTCGTTTTTCCTGCCCCAGATGCTCCGACAATAGCTAACTTTTCTCCTTGCTTGATGCTAAAAGTAATATCTTCTAACAGATAAGCACTGCCTCGTCGGATAGCTAAATTTACTTGCTGTAGTTCTAAAATCAAGATCGGTCTTTTCCTTACTTAGTTCAAATTTATTATATAATAAAAATAGCCCAATGAGTTCGGCAGGTATTCCCCATGGTTAGTCAAGTTAACAAAAACGAGATTATCTATCCTGAGAGCGACGGTAAACCGATGGCAGATAATACTAAACAATTTAACTGGATAGTAACGATTAAGCAGAATATCGACTGGTTATATATCGATGATCCCCAGGTATTTGTAGCGGGGGATCTGTTGTGGTATCCCGTGGAAGGCCAGCCGAAAATTGCTGCCGCTCCTGATACGATGGTAGTATTTGGCAGACCGAAAGGCGATCGAGGTTCCTACAAACAATGGCAAGAAGATAATCTTGCTCCTCAAGTCGTCTTTGAGATTCTTTCTCCCAGTAACACCTCCATCGAAATGGCCAAAAAATTGCTATTTTATGATCGCTATGGAGTCCAAGAATACTACGTCTATGATCCCGATGATAATAGTCTAGAAGCTTGGCAGCGAATTGGTGACAGTTTAGACAGTGTTAGTGAGGTTAATAATTGGGTGAGTCCCCGTTTAGGCATTCGGTTTGACTTAACCGACGAGTTAAAAATTTATCGTCCTGATGGTACTCAATTTTTGTCCTACAGCGAAATTAATCAACTACTGGAGCAGGAAAAGCAACGGGCTGAAAATGAACGCCAACGGGCTGAAAATGAACGCCAACGGGCTGAACAGGCTAATCAGCAGTTAGTAGAAATGGAGGCAAAACTGCAAAAATATCGTCAACTTTTTGGGGAATTACCTAACTAGGGTCTGCTGAATAAATGTGAAATATAGACGAGGTAAGGGGTTTGGGGCCTGTTTGGCGAGGCAGGTGCAAGATTTTAAAGCTAGTGGCTCAAAAACCTTGCATCTTGATCGGCGATTGCGTCCTGTAGGGGCGAAGCATTCGGGCAATAACTTATCGGTGAAACCGTAGATTTTCTATCCGAATGCTTCGCCCGTACTTTTTGCCGCAAACCCTAACTAAAATCTTCACTAGCGAAGGGAGTATAACAAAAAAAGAGGACTGGTTAGTCCTCTTAACAAGATTAGTTTTCGCTAAATGTTAAACACAGAATGATTGCCAGGCCTAGTAGGCTAGACCCATACTGCGGGTGGTTTCTGCTCCGAGATAAACCCGAATGCTCAAGAAATCCGTCGGACAAGCGGTTTCGCAACGTTTGCAACCAATACAGTCTTCCGTGCGGGGGGAGGAGGCAATCTGGGCAGCTTTACAGCCATCCCAGGGAACCATTTCCAGCACGTCGAGGGGACAAGCCCGAACGCATTGGGTGCAACCGATACAGGTATCGTAAATTTTAACGCTATGAGACATCGAATTATGACTCCTTACCGAGTGTTCTCCATGTTAAATTTCGGGTTTATCGGTTAGTTTACCTTACAGCGATCTGTTCATCGCTCGATCGGTGACATAACTTTAAACTCTGTAACACTTGGGGCCAAATGGCGATCGCTAGTCAGGGATCGGGCAATTCTAAAATAGCCTTAAAGAATTGCTTGCCGGGGTTACGGGGGGAACCGAAAAAGGTAATCTGGATCGCAAGATAATTTATTTCGTTTGCCAGTATGACAGAAATAGCGATCGAATCGATCCTACAGGAAAATCGGCTGTTTCCTCCCAGTGCCGAATTTGCTCAGAATGCCACCATTAAAAGCTTTGAAGAATACCAGCAACTCTACGCCAAAGCCAAGGCCGATCCCTCGGCTTTTTGGGCCCAATTAGCCGAAAAAGAATTACATTGGTTTGAAAAATGGTCAGAGATTCTTGACTGGCAGCCCCCCTTTGCTAAATGGTTCGTCAACGGCAAGATTAATATTTGTTACAACTGTATTGACAGACATCTCACCACCTGGAGACGCAATAAAGCCGCCATCATCTGGGAAGGAGAACCGGGAGACAGCCGCACCATTACCTACGAACAGCTACACCGAGAAGTGTGCCAATTTGCCAACGCTTTAAAGGAATTAGGCGTGAAAAAAGGCGATGTGGTCGGAATTTATCTGCCGATGATTCCCGAAGCGGCCATCGCCATGTTAGCCTGTGCCAGAATTGGCGCGCCCCACAGTGTAGTTTTTGGGGGATTTAGTGCCGATGCTTTGCGCGATCGTCTTAATGATGCGGCCGCTAAGGTGGTAATCACTGCCGATGGTGGTTTCCGCAAGGATAAAGTCGTTGCCCTCAAGGAACAGGTAGATCTGGCTCTAGCCGATAATAGCGCCCCCAGTGTGGAAAAAGTTCTCGTTGTCCAGCGCAGCAAGGAACCCATCAATATGGTTGCCGATCGCGATTACTGGTGGCATGATCTACAAAAACAGGTATCTGCTAACTGTCCGGCCGAACCCATGGATAGCGAAGATATGTTATTTATCCTCTACACCAGTGGTTCCACCGGCAAACCGAAAGGAGTCGTCCACACCACCGGCGGTTATAATCTCTACACCCATGTCACCTGCAAATGGATTTTTGACCTGAAAGACACCGATGTTTACTGGTGTACTGCCGATGTGGGTTGGATTACCGGCCATAGTTATATCGTTTACGGACCGCTTTCCAATGGTGCAACCACGGTAATGTATGAAGGGGTTCCCCGTCCCTCTAATTTAGGCTGTTTTTGGGATGTAATCGAGAAATATCGGGTTAATATCTTTTATACTGCCCCCACTGCTATCCGCGCTTTTATCAAAATGGGTGAAGATATCCCCAATAGCCGGGATTTATCCTCTTTGCGCTTACTGGGAACTGTGGGAGAACCGATTAACCCAGAAGCGTGGATGTGGTATCACCGGGTTATCGGTAAGGAAAAATGTCCGATTGTCGATACTTGGTGGCAAACGGAAACCGGGGGGATTATGATTACTCCCTTACCCGGGGCAATTGCCACCAAACCGGGGTCAGCAACCCTACCTTTCCCCGGTATTATGGCCGAAGTGGTGGACTTAGACGGTAATCCCACCCAAGCGAATGAGGGGGGTTATCTGGTGGTCAAATATCCCTGGCCCGGTATGCTACGAACAGTCTATAAAAATCCCGATCGCTTCCGCAATACCTACTGGGAACAGATCGCCCCCAAAGATGGCCAATATCTCTATTTTGCTGGGGATGGTAGTCGTCAGGACGAGGACGGTTATTTCTGGGTAATGGGGCGCGTTGATGACGTGATGAGCGTTTCTGGCCACCGTTTAGGGACAATGGAGATCGAATCAGCTTTAGTATCTCATCCCGCGGTAGCAGAGGCGGCTGTGGTGGGACGACCGGATGAAATTAAAGGGGAAGAAGTCTATGCTTTTGTCACTCTGGAGGGGCATTATGAAGCGAGTCCGGAGTTAGCGCAAGCATTAAAGGATCACGTTGTCAAGGAAATTGGCATTATTGCTCGACCGGGAGAAATCCGTTTTACCGATGTACTGCCCAAAACGCGATCGGGTAAAATTATGCGTCGTCTCTTGCGAACTTTAGCATCAGGTCAAGAGATTTCTGGTGATACTTCTACTCTAGAAGATCGATCGGTTTTGGATAAATTACGGCAAGGTGCCTAATTTAATTGCTGGTTTTTCCTAGTAGTTAGGGTGAGGAATGAGAGCTAATCTTATCTCACTCTAACGGGAGTGATGCTCGGTGAACATATTTGCTCAAGCAGCAAAGCTAAGTAGTTGGACAAAAGTAAAATTAACTGTGGGGTAAGGATTCAGGAGTCAGTAAGAATTGCGGCAATTTACATTTCTTAAGATAGACAACAGAATTTATGTCCGTAGCTAATAATAAATCCTGTTTCAAGGGTATAGGAGAATGGGAAGTGGGAAAAAACAATCCATAACTTGGGAGTTAATCACACGATTAAAAACGGATTTGGTATAATGATAAAGATAAGAGCAAATTGAAATTATAGGAGTTTAATCAATGACCACCACCACTGCTATGGATAATGATTTAAAAAGACTAGAAGATTTAATCCTCAATGGACAGAAGATAATCGAACATCGATTCAACGAAATCGACAATCGACTCACTACCATGGACAATCGACTCACTACCGTGGACAATCGACTCACCACCATGGACAATCGACTCACTACCATGGACAATCGACTCACCACCATGGAAACTCGACTCACTACCATGGAAACTCGACTCATTGAGGTGGACAATCGACTCACTACCGTGGACAATCGACTCACTACCGTGGAAACTCGACTCACTACCACGGAAACTCGACTGATTGAGGTGGACAATCGATTGAAGGTGATTGAGAATGGACAAGCGGAAATAAAAGCTGATGTCAAAAATGTTCAAAAAGATACTACCGATTTAAAGATTGAACTCACGGAAGTTAAAGGTGATATTAAAACTCTTGATAGTAAATTTGATGACATGAATAAACGCTTAGAGAAAGTCGAAGGAACCCAAAAAAATCAAATTTGGACATTGATAACTGTCTTAAGTGGTTCCTTACTAGCTGTGGGATTTAGAAGTTTTTTTATCAACAATAATCCCTAATCTCAGCAAGAGAATTGCTATAATTTGCTCAATAAAACAATGAAAAGTGATCGCCTAATTCTCCGTCCTTGGCAACTACCCGCAGACAAAGAGTCTTTTTTTCAGATCTATCAAAATTACGAAGTCACTTATTTTTTACCGAGAATTCGTCAGTTAGCCACGGATATTGAGAGTTTAAATGCCCATTTTTCTGAAAGGTTAGCAACTATTCGTAATCAGGGTAATGGCAGCGATTGGTGGGCAATGATCGATCGAAAAAATAATCAGATTATCGGTTCGATAATTTTACAGAATTTACCCGATAACTACGGTTATCCTACCCCAGATAGCGAAATTGGTTGGCATTTACGACGCGATTATTGGGGACAAGGATACATAACCGAAGCGGCTAAAGTTATTCTATAATACGGCTTAATCACCTTACAATGCCGATTATCTACGCAGTGGTTAATCCCGATAATTATCGCTCAATTCGTGTCACCGAAAGATTAGGAATGCAATCAATGGGATTAACGAATAAATACTACGACACTGAAGCACTTTTATTCTCGATCGAAGCTTAAAGTTCATTAATAATTATTGATTGTTTCTTATTTTATAGCTGCTGTGGTGGTCATGCTAAACCCATTCTTGTTCAAAAAGCAAAAAGGGAAATATATTCCCTTTTTCTAGCTTTTATGGACCCAGATCCTAAACGGTTTCGGGTTTAACACCTCTTTGGTCGAGAACTTTCTGTAATTCCGCTTCGTCGGTTTTGGTCAAAGAAGTGCGTAACACTTTACCTCCGTAGGGGGCCACTTCATCGAGGACCTTATCGGGGGTAACTTTTTGGACGAGAACAAAGAGAGCAGAGGTACTGGGCTGCAGGGTTTCTCCCAATTCGCGCATAAAATTGTCATCCACACCGATATCACTTAAAGCACCTCCCAAAGCGCCACCAGCAGCACCGAGGACGGCCCCTAATAAAGGGGATAAAAAGAGCATTCCGATTAATAATCCCCAGAAACTGCCACTAGCGGCTCCCGCTGCCGTTAAATTGACCGCTTGCTTGAGTTTAATCTGGCCATCTTTGTTTTTAACCACTACGGCAGCATCTTCTAGCTCGATGAGATGTTCCTGTTGCAGTTTAGCCAAAGTTAAACGAACTTCTTCTGCTTTAAATTCGTCCTCATAGGCGATGACAAATAGATCAGCCATAGTTTTTCCTCGATTATTAGTAAATAAAACCTTTATACACTACTTTTGCCGGATTAAAAAGTTTGAGGTATCGGAGAATACCTCAAAGCCATGGGGATTAGGTGTCATAAATACGAGCTTCAAAAGCATCGGGATTTTCTTGACAGTATTCCTCAAAATAGGTTTTTTCTGGTTTTTTAGCGCGTTGGTGTGCCAATTCTGCCTGTAATTCCTCAACAACATCCCAAGCTGCGGCACAATCGGGAG
Source organism: Microcystis sp. M179S2 (assembly GCF_020245805.1). Classification (NCBI taxonomy): domain Bacteria; kingdom Bacillati; phylum Cyanobacteriota; class Cyanophyceae; order Chroococcales; family Microcystaceae; genus Microcystis; species Microcystis sp. M179S2. Next base: position 8,719 of record NZ_JADBUE010000017.1, read on the forward strand.
AATTTACCCCTTTTTCAGCACAGACTGCCCGGGCAATATCTCTAGCTTTGATAATCTCCGCTTCTAAATCAAGACTGCGGGGCTTTTCGACGGCGTTACCTTTATGGAGGATGTCACTAACAGAGATAACACCGAGCAAACCGCCTTTAATTACTGGTGCGAAACGAATACCGGTATTAGCAAATAAGCGGGCCACATATTCAACCCCGAGGTCGGGATTAATCACGATGCAGGGTTTGCTCATCACTTCATAGACGCGCACCTTTTGCGGATCTTGACCGAAAGCGACGACTTTATAGACAATATCGGTTTCAGTGATAATTCCGTAAGCATCCTCATCGTGACGGCGATCAACAATGAGAGTTCTAATGTTCTTTTCTCTCATCAATTGTACCGCTTTGGCAACGGTTTCAGAACCTTTAATCTTGGCCACCTCCGTGGTCATAATTTCAGCTGCTTTCATAGTCATATTTGGAGAAGTTAAGTTGTGCCTTTGTTATTTTAAGACATAAACTGACCCCCAATACTGACGGCTGACGGCTAAAAAACCGCTCCCTGATTAACGCCATTCTACCAGTTGTCGTTCTTGGACGACCAAACCATATACTGTCTCGGTTTGACGGGCTAAATTCGCCCAATGAAAGCGTTTTTCTAGGTCTTCGTAGGCGTTATTAACTAATTCGTGGGCGTATTCGGGATGATTTAAAACCTCCAAAATGCCCCAAGCGAGGGAATCAGGATTATTGACCCGGGTGACAATTCCCGTTTGGCCATGACGGACAACTTCGGGAAAACCGCAGGTATCGGAAACTACCACGGGAACCCTAGCGGCGAAACTTTCCAGGGCGACAATACCAAAAGGTTCGTAAAGACTAGGAAAAACGGCACAATCGGCCACGGTTTGGAAGCGATCGAGGTTTTCATCGGACATAAAGCCCGTAAAATAACAATGATGCCAGATACCGAGATGCCAGGCCTGTTGTTTGAGTTTGTCGGTATTGCCGCCACCAATAATGACAAATTTAGTTTTAGCCTCGGTCTGAGCGAGGACTTTTGGGGCAGCGTTGAGTAACACCGAAACCCCCTTTTCAAAGGTCATACGCCCGACGTAATAGACGATTTTTTCGTAATCTTGGGCATATTGACAACGAAAAGCTCGGTAATCAAAGTTAGGGTCTCTTTGCTTTTTCTCGGCCCGAATACCGTTATAAACCACATCGATTTTATCCCAGGGTGCGCCCAAAGCCCGATGGACTTCATGACGCATATAGCCGGTACAGACGATAATGCGCCAAGCATTATAGACGAGGGTTCCCTCTTTGCCGGCGATATAGCGTTGGGTGTCGGTGTGCAGTCCGTTATAACGTCCGTATTCCGTGGCGTGAATAGTGGCAATCAGGGGGATTTTAAAGAGATGTTTCATGGCAATGGCCGCATCCCCTACTAACCAATCGTGGGCATGAACAAGGTCAAATTTTCCGTATTCGGCGATTAGTTTGCCGCCCTGTTGCCCCATGCTGTTATTCATGTTGACCACCCAATGGAAAAAGTCATTGCCGGGGGGGACGGGGACGCGGTGGATGTGAATGCCTTCGACCAGTTCGTAACTGGGGGCCTGACCGAATTCGATCGTGATTAAATGGACTTCATGACCGAGTTTGACGATTTCGGGATAGAGTTCAGCGACATGACGGGCGATACCGCCCACTAATCGCGGTGGAAATTCCCACGCCAAGACTAAAATCCTCATTTTTCCCTAACCTCGACCTGATTTAAGCTGGTAAGTAATCATGACATCCCCATGGTATCTATTTTGGCTCTGGTTTCTTCCTCTAATTGCCACTCTCCCTGCGCCAGTCTTGAGAGGATTTCTTGTCGCCACTTGCTTAATTGTTCCTGAAAAGCGGCCGTTTGTAGATCGTTGCGCCAGAAAATTAGGGCCGATTCGCCAGTTTGCGGATAATAATTTTTACGCTCTCCAGCGATGCGGAAGCCAAAATGCTCGTAGAGCGCGATCGCTGACTGGTTCGATACCCTCACCTCTAGCGTAGCCCTTTCCAGTTGTCTTTGTACAGCCTTCTCCAGAAGTTTGTAGAGAAGTAGTTGTCCTAATCCTTGTCTTTGATAGTCGGGGTAAATTGCTAGGAGGGTAATATGCGCTTCTTCGAGAATTGCCCAAAAACAAGCCAATCCGATTAGGGTTTCGCTATCCCGGTCCAGGGTAAGAATTAATAATTCACTGTTGGGGCTGTCTAATTCCCGTTGATATCCCGATAACGTCCAGATACCGCCGAGACTGGTGCGATCGAGTGCCACCATGGCGGCAAGATGCTCTGATTTTGGGGTTTTAAGCTGGATTTTTGCCATTGATCGGGGAAGGGAGCAGGGTGTGGGGTGTAGGCTGTGGGGTGTGGGGTGGTGGGGGAGTGGGGTGTGGGGTGTGGGGTGTGGGGAGAAGGGAGAATAAATAAAAATAATCTCCTGTCTCCTGAATCCTGTCTCCTGAATCCAATGGTAGATGTTGGATTTTTGCAGTAGTTCTATTTTCTGACAAAGATAAGCAAAAGTTATTTATTGACTGCAAAAACTTGAGAATATTTAAATTAACATTCCGCAATATTTATAAATTCTTAAGAATTAATTGAGAAAGATTTTTATTTAACAACGATGTTATCATAGTTACAGCGATTTTACTGAATTTCATAATGGGTTATTCTGTGCTTTTTTGGGCAGCAATGGTTGAAACCCTTGCCACACCTAGAAGGTAATCCCAATTAAGAGGGTTAAATCAGTCAATTTCACCCACAACGATGATCTTTTTTTTGTGTAGTTTTATTGCAAAAAAAAAGTTTTTTTGACAAAAAGCACAAAGTATGATACTAACCCAAGTGATTCCTGGCTGCGAGTAATTATTGTAGAGGGGGAGAGGGGAGAAAAGCTGACGGTTTCAAGATAACTGATCACCGATCACTGAAACATCACCCATCTTAATTTTTTTGGGCGGCCATCGTTAAGCGTTTTAATCCGGTTCTTAACATTTTCCCAGTATTCTCAAAATCGAATAGTATAGATTGAAATAACTCAATGTACGCAAACCTATGGATGGCAGCTTAATCCTGTTCAATATTCTCAATCCGCCGGTTTTGTTCTTTTTCTTGGGAATGCTGGCAGTATTTTTTAAATCCGACCTAGAGATTCCCCAACCACTGCCTAAACTCTTTTCTCTCTATCTGTTGATGGCGATTGGTTTCAAGGGAGGTTATGAACTAGCGGAAAGTGGCATCAATAACCAAATCGCTTTAACTTTGATTGCCTCTGTGGTTATGGCTTGCATCGTTCCCATTTACACTTTCTTTATCCTGAAAATTAAACTCGATAGTGCCAATGCAGCAGCGATCGCCGCAGCCTATGGTTCCATTAGTGCCGTTACTTTCATCACCGCCAGTTCTTTTTTAGAAAAACTTCATATTTCCTATGGCGGTCATATGGTAGCGGCCTTAGCTTTAATGGAATCGCCGGCGATTGTAGTGGGTTTAATCCTGGTGCGAGTCTTTAAAGAGAAAAATGGCGAAGAAGAAGCGTTTTCTTGGTCAAAGGTTCTACATGAAGCCTTTTTAAATGGTTCGGTATTTCTCTTAGTCGGTAGTGTTGTGGTTGGTATGCTCACAGGGGAAAAAGGCTGGGAAAAATTACAACCTTTCACTCAAGGGATTTTTTATGGTGCGTTAACTTTCTTTCTCCTTGATATGGGATTAGTGGCGGCGAAAAGAATCCGGGAATTAGGCAAAACTGGTTCTTTTCTCATCGGTTTCTCGGTATTCATTCCCGTCATCAATGCTATGGTGGGGATTCTCATTGCTAAGGTTCTCGGATTTGAACAGGGCAATGCTTTATTATTCGCTGTTTTGTGTGCCAGTGCCTCTTATATTGCTGTTCCTGCGGCCATGAGAATGACTGTTCCCGAAGCGAATCCTAGTTTATACATTTCTATGGCCTTGGCTTTAACTTTTCCTTTCAATATCATCATCGGTATTCCTCTGTACCTAGAGATGATCAAAATCATTGGCTGTGGAGTCTAAAAGGCCCGGCGGTTTTTAAATAATTCCTGTCAAAATTGTTCTCTTTCACTTGTCCCTTTTTTACTTAACTACCATGCTTGAATCCCCGCATCCTTCCCTACAAACTGTCAAAAAAGTAGACATAATTGTTAGTCATGCTTTTCTGGAAGAAACCTTAAGCGTTCTTGATGTTGTCGGAGTTTCCGGTTATACCGTCTTTGGCAGTACTTCGGGAAAAGGTGATCGAGGTTTATCCTGTGATGACTTGGATTGTGATTACAGTGGTAACTACATTATGACGGTTTGTAATAGTGACGAACAACTTGGTCGTCTGATCGATAAAATTCAGCCTTTTTTAAAAAAAGCCGGCGGAATTTTTGTGGTGACTACGGGCCAATGGCTAAGTCATTAGACCTCTCGTAAAAATCAAAAATTGTCGTAGTTAATTAGGAGTCAGTGGCCAGTATTCAGCCGTCAGGAGAACGATCTTTCCCGGTAATTAGTCACCGCAATAAGGACAGCCTTATTGAGAATGACTAAACATAGAAGTATTACCGGGTAAGGGTTTCTCAATCAACATAGGAAATACTTATATCTCCTTAAAATCTTCCTCAAAGCCGAAACCCTTATTATTTCGTCGTCAGCCAGAAAAATTACAAGGGCAATAAATCCCTGAAAGCATTGATAGGCAACGGTTGTGGGTTTTCAAAAGTCAGTGACTAATTACCTTTCCGGGTTTAGAATTTATCTGTATCTGGTCTGGGGCCAACAGCACCGGCGGGATTAACAAAAAGATTACCCCCAGCTTCATTTTGGAAGATACAATCGATTTTCGGTTTGCCTTCCAAGGGGCCGGTATAACCAAAGGTATTCATCCGGTTTTTACAACTTTGCACCTGCTGTCCATCGACTAATTTTTGTTGTTCTAAAATTGACCAGTTATTGCGTCGCAAAACGCAACCGGGTTGCATGACTGGTTGGGTAACAAAAACATTAAAGGGGTTAAGAGTGACATAAACCCGCAAATCGGTGACAATGGCACTAGCCCCAAATTGCACGCATAATTCCGCATTGGGGGCGCTGCGATCGATTACTTCTCGGGAAGCGACGTTTTCGGGGCTAAAATTAGCGGTAGAACTGAATACCAGACCGAGACCCACTCCTAGTACAAAAATACCGCCAATCAGGGCGATCATGGCATAGTTTAATTTTGCCAATAGGCCTCCGGGGGACGAAGCGCGAGAGTCATCGCCATAGGATCGATCATAATCACGATCGCGCGATCGGGGAGGAGTATAACGAGGTCTTCTATTCATAGAAATTTCTGATGTGGCCGCTATGGCGGTCAGTCGTTAGCTATTAGCTTATCACTGTTCTATCCTAGCAACCCGGGGGATAACCGACAGGATAGGTCTAGTATAGAGCTATATCGTTTTTTTTGGGTTAGTATGCTATGGTGGATCACTAAACAGAGTAAGTCAGCCTAATCCAAGTTTCTATGCTAGATATTAGCTAGACAAATTCGGAGCGGAGGAACCATATTTGGGGCGTATTTCTAGATTTTTTAGCCTAGAAAAGGATATCTCTCTATCCTAGCCCGTCAGCTAACTTCGTCGGCGTGGGGGGGAAGACTGAAACATCACTACATTCCTAGCAATGTCTTGATCGGTTCAGTTATGTCGCTGATACTACTTGATAGTCATAACTTACAGGAGACATTGTATATGGGGATTCTCATGCAGGTTCACCGATCACAACAATTTTAAGATTTTCCGTCGATAACCATATTTTTTGTGAGTTTGCTATATAGTTCGGGCAAACTTTTAGTCGTATCGAGAAACCGAAAGTAAAAACAGGATCAAAAATGCTGGAATCTTTACCAATGTGGATTGCTGCAATGACTTTTATTGCAGTCATTGTGGTGATTATGTTCGAGTGGCTTCATATTACCGTAGCGGCTTTACTGGGGGCTTTAATCTTAGTTTTTACCCATATCATGACTCTCCAGGAGGCGGTGGGTTATATCAGTCGCAGTTATGCCACTCTCGCCCTATTTTTTGGGGTGATGGTGTTAGTGAGAGCCTTTGAACCAACGAAAATTTTTGATTATTTAGCAGCACAAATGGTGCTTTTAGCCAAGGGACAGGGCAAATTATTACTAATAGGAATTGTCGCCATTACTACCCCGATCTGTGCGGTATTACCCAACGCTACCACGGTGATGTTATTAGCACCTCTAATTCCCCCATTGGCACAGGATATCGGTGTGGATTTTGTGCCGCTCTTAATCCTGATGGTTTTCGTAGCCAACAGTTCCGGATTATTAACGATTGTTGGTGATCCCGCTACTTATATCGTCGGTGATTCTATTAATATCACCTTCATGGAATACCTACAGCGCTTGAGTTTAGGTGGTGCCTTGGCAGTGATTACCATTCTGGTTATGTTACCTTGGTTATTCCCGAAAATCTGGCGGACGAAATTCGAGCATTTAGAAGAATTACCCCATCCGAAAATTAATCATCCTCGTGTCTTAGCTCTGGGGGGAATTATCGTCTTTTTAGTCTTATTTTTATTCGTCGTCGGTGAATCTTTTCCAGTACCTATTGCTCCTGCGGCCGTTGCTTTGATGGGGGCCACTTTAGCCCTACTTTTAGCCCAGCAATCGAAAATCGATACGGTTCATAATATTCTCCGGGATGTGGACTGGAGTACCCTATTATTTTTTATGTCGATTTTTGTCCTAATTGGCGGCTTAGAAAAAACTGGTGTAGTTAATAGTTTATCGGGATTTCTGGCGATAATTTTAGGCAAAAATATCTTTTTAGGTTCTCTAGTCTTGCTGTTTTTTGTCGGTTTTATTTCCAGTGTAGTTCCGAATATTCCCCTAGTGGTGGCCATGGTTCCACTACTGAAACAGTACCTTGTTAATGTTAATTTAGTCGGGACAGAGGTTCTTTCTCCCGATTATGCCGGTTCCTTTCCCCCCGAAGTTTTACCGCTTTTCTACGCGATGATGTATGGGGCCACCCTAGGGGGTAATGGTACTTTAGTGGGGGCTTCTTCTAATATTGTCGCCGCCGGCATCGCTGAACAACACGGGGGCAAAATTACCTTTCATACCTTTCTGCGCTACGGTTTACCAGTGATGTTTACTCAGTTAGTCGTCTCGGCAATGTATATGTTAATTTTCTTTGTCTAGTCTATCTCCGGTGGCATTAATGTTAAGTTCGCCTAAGATTGACAAAAACGTTAACATTGATTAACATTCTCCTATCGTGCTAGATAATCTGGATTGATCGGCGATCGTGAACAAAAAAATCTCTGTTTTAGCACCAGATTTATCCGGTGGTGGTGGCACAAGAGTCTATTTGATTGCTCAAGTCTTGCAACAGCTAAACTGTCAGGTGACGGTCTATGGCCCGGTTTTTGGCCGGGAAATCTATCCAACCCCACCGGGGAATTTACCGGTGGTATCGGTCAAAGGCAATAATTATCCCCAGTTTTTTGGCCAGATCAAAACTTTACTCGATCGCCTCTCCGGAGAGATTATCTACGCGGTTAAACCCCGTCCCACCAGTTTTGGCATCGGTTTACTGAAACGTTTTTTTTCCCCACGTCCCCTAATTCTCGATATTGACGATTGGGAAATGAGTTGGTTTGGTGGCGATCAATGGTCCTATCGTCCTCATCCCCGACAATTAGCTAGGGATATCCTCAAAAAAAATGGTGCGCTTAGGGACCCGAATCACCCTCTCTATCTGCGTTGGATGGAAAATTTAATTAACCGCGCTGATGCGGTGACGGTTAATAATCAATTTTTGCAAAAGCGCTATGGGGGGATTTATTTACCGAATGGCAAGGATACGCAACTTTTCGATCCCAATCTCTACGATCCTGTCGCTTGTCGTCAAAAATACGGTTTATCTGCCTATAAAGTCTTAATGTTCCCGGGTACTGCTAGACCCCACAAAGGTTTAGAAGATGTCTTAATCGCTTTAGATCAAATTGGCGATCCTGATTTTAAATTGGTGGTGGTCGGTGGTCGCCAAATCGGGGATGGTTATCTGGATAGTTTGCTAGAAAAAGGTCAACCTTGGTTAATTCATTTACCTGCTCAACCGCTCGAGCGAATGCCGGAAGTTGTGGCCGCTGCTCATGCTATTATCGTTCCCCAGAGGGATGAAGCCACGGCTAACGCCCAATTTCCGATTAAACTCACCGATGGTATGGCGATGGCTAAACCGATTATTTCCACTAAAGTGGCAGATATTCCCGAAATTTTAGCTGATATTGGCTATTTAGTCGAACCTCGATCGCCAGAGCAACTAGCTGTCATAATTAGAGAAGTTTTTAATCATCTCGACTCGGCTAATGCACGAGGACTAAAAGCGAGAGAGCGCTGTATCGCCTCCTATAGTACCACCGCCATGGCGACAACTCTCTCTGGCATAATTACTTCTCTGGAAGGGAAATATTAGATTGTAGCGAGTAGGATAATTGACCGTTGACTATTTACTTTATTACTTATAGCGATGAATCCTAATCAAATTCTCCTTAAATATACGCTGAAACACTGGTTATTAGTGGTTTCCAGCATTGTTATCGGCTTTGTCAGTACCGTATTTAATGGGGTAGGAACTGTTTTAGTTATCCCCTTACTAATTTCTTTTATTAATCCCGAAAATGATCTCTTAAAAAATGCCCCCCAAATTATCAAAAAGCTGCTCTCAGTTTTCGAGGTTTTCTCGGTCGATACTCGTTTTTTCTGGATGTTTGCGGCGATATTAGGGATTTTAATTCTCAAGCATAGTACCAATTTTGTTAGTAATTTGTTAGGAACTTACTTGTCTTTAATTATGGCCAAAGATATGCGAATTGATTCAGTTATTCTGTTGCTAGAAGTGGATATAGATTATTATGTAAAAAGTAAAATAGGAGATATTTTTAATCGTTTCATGTCGGAGATTAATCGAGCCGTGGGATCAATTAGAAATTACATAAACCTGATTAAGATTATCGGCACAGCTTTCATGTACTTGGCTATTTTATTATCAATTTCTTGGCAATTAACTATTCTTTCTAGTCTTTTGGGTGGCTTTTTAGGTCTGCTTAATCAATACTTTGTCAAGAGATCGAAAAAGTTTGGAGAGATTATCACCGTAAAGGCTAAACAGCAAACTAATAAACTGTTGGAACTGTTAACGGGAATTCGCCTAATTAAAGCGGTAGGCAATGAAAGATACGAATTAGAATCTATTGTGGAAGATATCGAAGCCCGGGAGAAAGCGGGTTTAGATGCCCAGACTAATAATGCTGTAATCGCTCCGCTCAATGAGATCGGTGGGGTAATTATTATTGCTTTAATTATCATTGCTGGTCGTTATCTTTTTAATGAACAACTTCAAGCTTTAGCGACAATTTTATTGACCTATCTCTATGTACTTTTCCGGGCCCTGCCGATAGTTGGTCAAATTAACAGTGCTAGGAGTAGTCTATTGGGTGATGTTTCCGCAGTAGAGGTGGTAGCGGATTTTCTCATTCGAGAGAATAAACCATTTATGAGCAATGGCTCTATTCCCTATCAAAGATTAGAGACAGGTATTCATTTTGATAACGTCCAATTTTCCTATCCCGGTCATCAAGAATTAGTTCTCAAGGGCATCGATCTTTGGATTCCAAAAGGAAAAATGATCGCTCTTGTTGGTGCTTCGGGGGCTGGAAAATCGACAATTGCTGATTTATTACCACGCTTTTATGATCCTACAGCCGGGAGGATTCTTTTTGACGGTCAAGATTTAAGGGATTATGAGATCAAAACTGTGAGAAAAGCCATGGGAATAGTCAGTCAAGATACTTTTCTCTTTAATAATTCTCTCCGTTTTAATATTGCCTACGGATTAAGCGATGTTAGTGATGCAGAAATTTTAGCAGCGACAAAAAGGGCGAATGCCTACGAGTTTATCTCCAAACTGCCGGAAGGACTGGATACGGAAATTGGCGATCGTGGAGTGAGACTTTCGGGGGGACAAAAACAAAGATTAGCGATCGCTCGTGCCTTACTGCGAGATCCAGATCTTCTCATTCTCGATGAAGCCACCAGTGCTTTGGATACAATTTCTGAGCGTTTAGTACAGGAAGCGATCGATGAACTCTGTCGCGAGCGGACTACTCTTGTGATCGCTCACCGTCTTTCCACTGTTCGAAAAGCCTATCAAATTGTGGTGCTGGACAAGGGAAAAGTGGCAGAAATCGGCAATCATGAGGAATTATTAGCTCAAGGTGGTCATTATGCCCGTTTACACGCTCTGCAATTTAGTGATAGCAAAGAGGCCGACTCTAAGAATAGGGAAGATGAGCAAAAAAGAAAAGCTTATTTATCCTACGAAGCGAGAAGCAGTCTTAATAGTCTTTTAGGTTCTCTGCGTCTAGTATCTGAAGATTTAATCGAAGATTCTCAGGAGAAACAGGAAATTTTAGAAGAATCCTGTAGTTCAGCCATGCGACTTCTCCATATTATCGAAGACTACGAGTATTCCTCGACTCGATAGCTCTCCTGCAAAAATCAAAAATTGTTGTCATAGTAAATCCGGTTATTAAAAACTGATTATTTATTCTCCCTTTTGTATGAGTGCCTGTCCTAATATGTAGCCTATACTCAACGGATTTAGTATTAGTTGAATAATCTTTGCAGAAAAGTGCTTCGATCCCGCAGGAAAACCTGGGCGCAATTGCGCCCCGGCATTCCCGAAATTGAGCCGCCGGGGTGAGTTCCTGCCCCAGTTAAATAAAGGTTTTTAATTGGGGTTTTGTAGTTAGCTATTTCCGGCAAAGGACGCAGGAAAATCATCTGATCTAAGGTCATATCAAGATGATAGTAATTACCTTTATAGGAACCCAAACGATTAGCTAATTCGGCCGGACTTTCCACCCGACGGGCAATAATGGCGGATTTGAGATTTGGGGCATAATCGGCCAGTTTATCAAGAACTCGATCGGCCACGCGATTTTTTAATTCTTCCGTCCATCCCGTGCCGTTTAATCCTGTTCCCTCGGCCCCGGCAATCTGATAGGGGGCAAAAAATTCGATCCAGAGGGTATGCTTACCTTGGGGAGCCATGGAGGGATCGAGAATAGTGGGTACATCTAGGTACATCGAGGGATTTTCGTCGGGAATCTGCCCCAAAATCGTTAAAGCGTGGGCCTGTTCAACGTGACGCACGGAATCGGCGATGAGAATCGTTCCCTGTAAATACTCCTCTTTGTGATCGTAAGCCTCGAACCTTGGTGCTTCGGCGAGGGCGCAATCAATTTTAAGAATTGTTTCATTGTTATTGACAATTCGCCGTTCTACCCTTTCTCGCAATTCCGGATCGGCGGCATCCACATCGGCGGGGGCGACTAACTGTAAAAAGACTCGTCTAGCGTCAATATTAGAGATAACACCCGCTTTTGCCAGATATTCTTGTCCAGAGTCCACTCTAACCCCGATCGCTTGTCCTTCCTCCATCAGAATCTGTTTAACTTTCTGCTCGGTTAAAATTACCCCACCGAGACTGACAACACATTTCACCAGAGCCTCGGTTAGTGCGCCCGTACCACCACGAGGGCGAGCCACCCCGGGAGAATGACGCATCGCCATCATCATCATCCCAGAGGTAATGCCTTTTTGGGAGGGAGGAGCGCCAATTTCCGCCGCTAGACGAGCCAGGGGTGCTTTGACAAATTCGCTCTCAAACCACTCATTGAGGACATCTTCGGGGGAAGTAATCATCGTGCGGATGAAGTCGAGCAGTTTCTTTTTCGAGCCGATCGCTTTCCAGACACTAGCTAAGGCACTAGAGTTATAATTGCGGGCGATTCTGAGCAAATCTTGGGGCGGAGCGTTAAACCAAGGACCGATCGCATTCATCAACTGTGCCCAATAGTCGATAAACTGAAGGTAGCGATCGGCATCTCGCGGACAAAACTGGGCAATTGCGGCGTGAGTTTTTTCCAGAGAGCGATAGGAAAGAAAATATTGGCCAGAGGGATGGGGACAGAAAACGGTAGGATCGAAGAATAAATACTCTAATCCGTGGCGTTTTAGCTCCAATTCCTCAATTACCGGTCCTAAAAAGATAAATTCGTGATCGATCGCACAGAGATTAAACTTAAAATCGGGGGCCAGATCTGGGATAACCGCTTCTGTGGTAGCCGCTCCTCCGGGTACGCTACGCTGTTCCAGAAGGAGGACGCGATAACCGGCTTTGAGGAGATAGGCGGCACAAACTAAACCATTATGCCCCGCACCGATGAGGATGACATCGTAACTTTCCATGCAGTTTCAAAAATTCCTATTTTTAATTTTGCGCTTTTCTTGGCCTTAATATGTTAAAAATAGTTAAAGATTAGCTGCTGTCAGCAGATTTCAGCGAGTCGTTATGAGTGAGCAGGTAGAAAACATTTAATTTTTCCTTTTTTTTATGAGTTCTTCAATCAAAGTTATTCAACCATCGGGTATTTTAGATGGCAACCAAGCCAGCCAATTTCGCCAAGAAATTGCTGAAGCTGTGCAGGGAGGTTCAGAGGTGATTATCGTTGATTTCAAGGATGTCACCTTTATGGATAGTTCTGGTTTAGGTGCTCTAGTTTTATCCTTGAAAACCGTGCGTTCTGCGGGGGGGAAACTATTGATCTGCTCGATTAATGAGCAGATAAAAATGTTGTTTGAATTGACCGATATGGATCGAGTTTTTGAAATTTTTAATAACCGAGAAGAATTAGAACAAAAAATCCTCGGAAGTTAATTAAGTAGGGCTGGCTGAATAAATGTGAAATGTAGGCAGGGTAAGGGTTTTGTGCCTTTTCTTGCTCCCACAGGTGCAAGATTTTGAGAGAATCGTGCTTCAAAACCTTGCGTCTTCATCGGCCCGCGTCCTGTAGGGGCGAAGCATTCGGATAGAAAATCTACGGTTTCACCGATAGGTTATTGCCCGAATGCTTCGCCCCTACTTTTTGCCGCAGACCCTAAGTAGTCGTGCAAAATTAATTTATTGGTTGGGATAGGCAAAAGGCAAGAGGCACTCATGCAAAAGCTTTATCGAAATGTGTAATTAATTTTGCTTAGGTACTTAACGAAAATCCACCTGCATGATCGAAAGATCATCCCTAAAATTACCATCAAATTGTAAAGCTTGAATTTTTTCAATAAAATTATCGATATTTTTAGCAGAATTACAGTGATAATTTCGTAAAGATTGAATAAAGTTTTCTAGTCCCCACATCCTACCATCAGCACAATCGATCTCGTAAATTCCATCGCTAAAAAGATAAAGGCTACTGGAGAAATTCAGGGATTGAACCTGATTGATATATTCTGCTTCCGGAAACATTCCGATGGGAAAACCGGGGGCTTTCAGTCTGGTTTCAATCATCTGTCCAAAAGGTTTTTGAGTCAGGAGAACTGCCGGGGGATGACCGGCACTGGCATAGGTTAACTGTTGTTGTTTCTGATCATAAATCCCGTACCAGATAGTAAAATATTTATCATTCTTAGGACTGATTTGATAAACTTGATTTAACCCATGTAAAACCTGATTAGGTTGATAGTAATTCACCTGAGTTAAACCATGAGAACGGAGTAAATTAATCACCGAAAGGGAAGGTAAAGCCGCTCGCAAACCATGGCCAGCCACATCTAAAAGATATAACATCAAATGGTCATTATCTAACCAATAATAATCAAATCCATCCCCCCCCAATCGACGAGAAGGAAGGAAGCGAAAATCGATAGCAAGTTTTGGAGAAATAAAAGGTTCTGGTAACAGTGATCGCACATATGCCGCCGCTTCCGCTAACTCCATTTCTAGTAATTGTTTTTGCGCTTGCAGATCATGACTTAATTGATGCAAACGAATTCCCGCCCGCACGCGCGCTCTTAACTCATTAATCTCGATCGGTTTGCATAAAAAATCATCCGCCCCCGCATCCAATCCCTTGACCCGATCCTCCACCGATCCCAAAGAAGTTAAGAGGATAAAAAAAGTTGTTGACAGTTGGGGATTGAGCTTAATTTGCCGGCAAACTTCCAAGCCATCGATCCCCGGCATCATCCAATCACAAATAATCATCGCTGGTTTTAGTTGCCCCGCTTGCTTTAATCCTTCTTCCCCATCACTGGCAATAAAAACCTCGTATTCCTTCCGCAAAGCGCGGCTCAAAAACGTTTGAATTACTCCATCATCATCAATTACTAGAATTCGTACCATCTTTTTTGTGACTTGACTATCTCAATCTTACTGCCTACCCCCGACTCCCTGACAGATGACTTTGCTTGTCCCTCAACCAGGGATTAAATCCAGAATCGAGCTAACACATCAGTCATAGTTTGGGAAAAATGGTATAACTTCTAGCGTAAGGCATTGGAGAGGTAAGCCGGGGGTGAAGATTTCTTTTCAGGTAGATAGCGATCTCAAGTCCTTAGATACCGTTTTAAAATATTTTGAGCAACTTGAACCAGCGGGCATTCCCCAAAAAGACTGGCTCCAGTGTCAGCTTGCTCTTGCCGAAGGTTTTACCAATGCAGTCCGTCACGCTCACCGACACCTACCTCCCGAAATCCCGATCAAGATCGAGATCGAGATTACCCGATCCCAGATGGAAATTCGCATCTGGGATCGGGGTTCCGCCTTCGATTTAGAGGACTTTATCGAGAAAAACGCCTATCATGACTATAGTTTCTCTGGTCATGGGCAAGGACTGCCGATCCTCCAAAAAATCGCCGATCAACTCAGTTATACTCGCAGCGAAGATCAGCGCAACTGTCTGTTAATTATTAAACAATTTTCCCGCCATGAATCCGATCGCGCCCCTCGTTTCTCCTAGTTGGTTAGTGACTAATCTCGATCGCCCCGATCTGATGGTTATTGACTGTCGTTTTCAATTAAACAATCCCGATCTCGGTTATCAAGAGTATTTAGCCAATCATATTCAAAATTCCTTCTATTTACACCTCGATCACGATTTATCGGCTCCCATTGCCCGTCATGGCGGCCGTCATCCTTTACCGAATCCGCAGACAATAGCCGCTAAATTAAGCTCTTTAGGGGTGATTTCCGGCCAAACTCATGTCATCGCCTACGATGCCTCCCGTTTTGCCTTTGCCAGTCGTCTCTGGTGGTTATTACGTTATCTGGGCCATGAACGAGTCAGCATTCTCGATGGTGGTTGGCAAAATTGGTTAAATGCCGGTTATCCCGTCTCCAATCAGATACCTGTGCCGAAAACCGGCGCTTTTCTCCCCCAAGTTCAAGAGGATTGGGTAGTCACGATCGAGGAGGTAAAAAGGCAAAAAGAGCAAGGGGGAGTGGTGTTAATTGATGCCAGGGAAAGCGATCGCTATCGGGGCGAAAGGGAACCGATCGATCCGATCGCCGGCCACATCGAGGGGGCGCTTAATTATCCCTGGTTAGAAGTCACCGATAGTCAGGGTTTTTCTCAACCCCCGGCCCAGCAAACACAACGTTGGCAAGAGCGGCAAGGCGATCGAGAAATTATCCTCTACTGTGGTTCGGGAGTGACAGCCTGTGTCAATATCCTTTCCCTTACCCTAGCCGGATACGACAATGTTAAGCTATATTCTGGAGGTTGGAGTGATTGGTGTTCCTACCTGATCTAACCAGCCTTGTTGATACCCATCTATCAAGAAAGATGATCAAAATGACCTAATTACTGTACAATCTCTCTATTATCACTTTTAATTATTCCGAAACTATTATCTAGTTTGTCTCCTAAGTGGGTGGGTGGAATTAAATATAAGATGAACGTAGGTTGGGTTGAAGCATGAAACCCAACGCCCGCATGGGTTACGCTACCGCTAACCCATCCTACAAATAATTGTGCCTCCCTACTTAGATAAAAAAGCTAATTTTTATTTTAGTTGCTATCTTTTTGCTCTCAAATCACCGCTATTCCTCAAAGAATAGTCGTTTTCCCCCGTAAAATTACTCAAAGGTAATTTTATAGTTAAACTCTATAAAAAATTAGGTATGTATTTTGTATGACAGAAGCCGGTCTTTGTCATTGTAATGGTGGCGGCCGTCCGAAAGATCGCCTTTCGATTTTTGTGGATGGCAATAATATGTTTTATGCTCAACAAAAAAATGGTTGGTTTTTTGACCCGCGTAAGGTGTTAAATTACTTCACCAACGACCCGAATATTATGTTAATTAATGCCTTTTGGTACACGGGTTTAAAAGATTCCCAAGATCAAAGAGGTTTTCGCGATGCTTTAATTAGTTTGGGTTATACGGTGAGAACAAAAATTTTGAAAGAATATTATGATGATAGTTCCGGTCGTTTTTCCCAGAAA
Organism: Microcystis sp. M179S2; assembly: GCF_020245805.1. Classification (NCBI taxonomy): domain Bacteria; kingdom Bacillati; phylum Cyanobacteriota; class Cyanophyceae; order Chroococcales; family Microcystaceae; genus Microcystis; species Microcystis sp. M179S2. The sequence goes on from NZ_JADBUE010000017.1 coordinate 25,129, forward strand.
GCTAATTTAGATATCGAAATTGTCGTCGATATGTTTAATACCGTCGATCAATACGATCGAGTGATTTTATTTAGCGGTGATGGCGATTTTGAACGAGCGATCGAACTATTGCGCTCTAAAAATACTCATATTACTGTAGTTTCTACGGAAGGGATGATCGCTAGGGAATTGCGAAATGCCACCGATCGCTATATTGACCTGAATGATATTCGCAAAGATATCGAAAAAAGTGATTATTAACCGGCCGTTTTGTCTTTAAACCGGCTATTTATCCCATTTTTCTTTATTGGTAGTCCTCACCCCAATCCTTCTCCCAGAAGGGGATAGGTGAGGCAATTAACCATCTCTTGTTTATTTTTCCTTGAGTCGAAATAGTAAAAACTGATTGACCTGATTCGGATTAAAATTATCATCACTGACTAAAATCAAAGAGCGACTGCCATCAGCTAATCTTGGACCGAGGGTCATTCCTTCCAAATTATCTAAATCAATCCCTAAAGTCCCTAAATCTAGTAATAATTTTTTCCGCAAGGGTTGCACCTGTAAAGCTTCTAATTCTCCCGGTATCCGAGCAATTTTCGACGTATCGGTGGCACTCCCATTAACTACCTGAAATAGTTTCGCTCCAAAACCTTCTAAACCAAAAGTTCGCTCTAAACTGAGAAAATAACCCTCTTTTTCTAAAGCTAATAATTCCGTTAAACCGTAGTATCTCGCACCACTGGGTGGCTCATCTAACACATACAATTGTTCTGATACTAACACAGGCGCACCAATCGGATCAATAACATAATGAAGAAGTCGCACTCTGAGATTTTCTGCTCTTTTTCCCGTGGGACTATCTTGAATTAAAGCACTTTCTGTGGCAGTAAACAAACGAAAAGGATCGTCTTTGAGAGTGCTGGTAATCCCTAAAGTTAAGGATTCAAACCCTAAATTATCCTGTATTCCTTTTTGATTGCTATCATCCGGTAAAAAGCGATTAGGAATTAACAAAGACTCCTTTAATTGTCCCTGCAAATCAAATTCAGCAATAAAAGGAGCAATTCCCTGTTTAACCGCACCTTCACTGGAAATAAACAAAGTTTGTCGGGGCGAAAAAGCGATACCTTCCGGGTCGATCGATCCCTTTTTAAACGTTTCTCCCTTGCCATCTTTTAGGAACGTGACTGCCTCTAAATTCACTTTTTCGATTTTTTCACCATTTATCTGCAAACTAGCTCGATAAAAGCGGGCCGGAGCTTTCTGAGAACGATCATCACTGAGGAGATAAAAGCGGTTATTGGCACGATCATAGGTAATTGCCGATAATCCCCCCACCCTTGTCCCTTGATAATCCGCTTGTGGCAATTGATATTCTCCCAAAAACTCGACCGAGAGGGGTAGAAACATTCGTTGTTCTGCTAAAACTTGCGGGGAGACACCACAGGCCCCCAGACTAAAGGTTACAATCAAACTAGCAATTAAACCCAAAATTGGGAAACGCAAATTTTCGGCAGTCAGTGTCTTATAGAATCGATCGATCACAAAATATCATCCTCTACTACGCTCTTATCAATCTATTATGCTACGTTTTTCTCTCGGTTTATGGCTCTGTTTGATCGGTACTTCCCTTCCTCTCCTAGCACAAACAGAAACCCCTGCACCCAATCCCCTCGAAACTCCCCTAAAAAGTCCTTTATTACCCGCAATCGATCGCCCTTTAACTCCCTTGGAGCGTCGTCAGCTGTTATTATACATCGATCAACGCGATGCTGAAGCTCAGGCTAAATACGATGCGGGATTAAATGAGGAAGCTTTTCCTATCTGGTATGAAGTGATTAAATTAAATCGTTATTTAGGAGCAAAAGAAGAAGTAAAATCTTTGGGAAAAGTGGGGTTAGCAGCTTGGAATCGAGATCGAACCGAGGATGTTAAATTAATTACTGCTCGTTTAAAAGCTCTGCAACAAACCGCAGAAACTAACCAGACAATGGACGGGGAGTTATTAGCATTATTAGGTACATCCTATCAACAGGTACGAGCTTTTAATGAGGCGATAATCATCTATGATAAAATCCTAGCTAATGCCAGAAAATCTGGGGATAACACAGCAGTAGAAGCAACTTTAAATCAACTTGGTCAAATTCATTTATCCCGTTTTGATTATCAAAAAGCAGCTCCAATTTACGAAGAATTATTAACTATTTCTAAGGCACAGAATAATTCTTTAACTCAAGGAATTTATTTGCAAAGACTAGCAGAAATTTATCGAGAATCTCTGCAACCAGCTAACGCCGTGAAAATTAAAGAAGAAATAGCTGAAACCCAGATCAGAAATCAGCAAATACAGTTAATCCCCGCTCTAAAAATTCAAATTGGTTTAGATTACCAAGCTTTAAAAGATGCAAATAAAGCCAGCCAAAACTTTCAAGAAGCCTATTCTCTCGCTTTTGCTTTACAACAGTACGGCACCGCAGGAGAGGCTTTAAATAAGTTGGCCGAACTCTATAAAAGTTATCAACAGGTAGATTATGCTTTACAAATCTATCAAGAATTAATTAAAGTCCATGAATTGGGTTATAATTACTACGGTTTAATGAACACCTACGATCAAATCGGTCAAATTTATCTAGAGAGAAAAAATTATCCCCAAGCTTTACTCGCTTTCCAAAAAGGTGCGGAATTAGCCCAAGCTATCCGTTATCGTGAACAATATTTTCAAACCCAAATCACCCAAGTTAATCAGGCAATAAATAATCCTGAACAGTGATCTTTAAGTTTTTGAATAGTTAACTAATGGACATATAAGTAGGTGGGTGGAATTAAATATAAGATGAACGTAGGTTGGGTTGAAGCATGAAACCCAACGCCCGCATGGGTTACGCTACCGCTAACCCATCCTACAAATAATTGTGCCTCCCTACTTAAATGGGGAAATGGGGACTAAGAAATATCTTCCCCAACACCCTAAAACCCCCCGCAACGCGCACGCAGTGACCACCCCAACACCCTAACACCCAAAACCCAACCCACCAATGGAAAATTCCTATTCTGAATTAACCGAAGACTTGCTGAAATTGGTGCAACATTTGCCCCACTTAAAAGATGGTAAATGGATTCAAAGAGCTCTGGAAGCAATAGTCAGAATTGCCGAGGAGGAAATCGATCGCCTGGATTGGAAAATTTTAACCTATGCGATCGAAGATCTAGAAAAGGGATTTCAGGTATTTTACCCCTACCGTCACATTCGTAAACTGACCATTTTTGGCTCGGCACGCATCAAACCCGACAGCAGTGAATACCGTCTGGCAGTGGACTTCGCTCGCTGTATTAGTCAATACGGTTTTATGGTGTTAACCGGCGCTGGGGGTGGCATCATGCAAGCAGGGAATGAAGGCGCCGGACGGGAAAATTCCTTCGGATTAAATATTCAGCTACCTTTTGAACAGGGGGCTAATCCCTATATCATAAATGATGCCAAATTAATCGATTTTAAATATTTCTTTACCAGAAAACTATTTTTTCTGCGGGAAAGTGACGCAGTAGCTTTATTCCCCGGTGGTTTTGGCACCCAAGATGAGGCCTTTGAGACGCTTACCCTCTGTCAAACCGGTAAATACGGACCTGCACCCCTAGTATTAATTGATGAGCCTGATGGGGATTACTGGCAAACTTGGCAAGAACAAATTAGTGAAAATCTGCAAAAAAGAGGACTGATATCCGCCGAAGATCGGAATTTTTATACAATTACCAACGATCTAGACTACGCTTGTCAAACAATTCGCCACTTCTATCGGGTGTATCACTCCAGCCGTTTTGTGGGAGAATCCTTTGTTATTCGTCTTAATCACGAACTAAGCGGGGAACAGATCGAACAAATTAACCAAAACTTCGGCGATATCCTAGTTAAGGGTAAAATCGCACCTAGTCAAATTCTAGAACGAGAGAATCGGGATTCCAGCCACCATTTACCCCGTCTAGTTTTTTACTTTAACGGCAAGAGTTACGGACGCTTGTATCAGTTAATTGATCACATCAACGATTTAAGTCCTGTAGTTGCCCTAGAAGAGCATCCCGAAAGAAAATAAACCCTAGGCCAGAGTTTCCGGACAGTATCCTAAACCCTTAGTAAATTGTTGCCGAAAAGCCTCTATATCTTGCTGATCCGGGGTACCATGGGACACGATCGCCACTTGATAACGACGCATGACATCAATAGGAGATTGTCCCGTTTCCAAACTCCAAAAAACCATCTGGAGACGCATTTCCGGTTGATAGGTAATCCCTAACTCATTCATGTAGGCGCGAAAATCGCCGTGTTGGCAAGGAGTCAGCATTTGATTAAACTTTACCTTGACCACCCAACCGTTAATCTGATGGATAACCGTCATCACGGAGGAAGGCAGATGAGTCATCGATCGCAGGTATTCGGTGACTCGTAGCGTTAAACTAGCATTAGCAAGAAAATAGAGATAGTCCATAGTGGCCGCCGGGCTATTGGCTAATAGTCACGATTAGTGTTATATATCTAAGTCTGACGATAAACCGTTCTCGATACCAAGGGGAGAAATCCCCGATTTAGTGAAGTTCGCCTGGGTAGGATTACCCAACTTTTGCGAAGATTTTTATGATGATAATGACGATGATCCCTGACCAATTACTCTCCAGCTACGATTATCACCTTCCTCCGGAGTTAATTGCCCAAAATCCCGCAGAAACCCGGGATAGTTCCCGTCTTTTGGTGGTAGATTCTCCCAATAGTCATAATTTAGCTATTTTTCGTGATTTACCCACTTGGTTAGAGTCGGGGGATTTGCTGGTTTTCAACGATACCCGCGTGATTCCGGCCCGTTTATTTGGACGTAAAACCACGGGCGCACCCGTAGAAATATTACTATTAGAAGAACAAGATGACCATCGTTGGTTATCTCTGGTGAAACCGGGAAAACGCTTTAAAGTCGGTTCAGAAGTCCTTTTTTATCCGAAAACAGGGCCGACGGAAGACCAAGAAAAATTATGGTTAGCGAAAGTAATCGATCGAGATCTGAACACCGGTGGTCGTCTGCTGCAATTTCAACGTCATCCCGGGCGCAGTTTTTGGGATATGTTGGAGGAGTACGGTCATATTCCTTTCCCCCCCTACGTCACCGAATCAGAGGCGGAAGAAGACCGTTATCAAACAGTTTACGCCGATAAACAGGGTTCTGTGGCCGCTCCCACGGCAGGATTACATTTTACTCCCGAATTATTCCATAAGCTCGCCCAGAAGGGTATAGATACCGCCTATATCACCCTTCATGTGGGAGTGGGAACCTTTCGTCCCGTGGAAGTGGAAAATATTACAGAACACCTAATGCACCAAGAATTTTTGCAGATTTCCGCCGAAACTGCCGAAAAAATCGCCCAAACAAAGGCTAGAGGTGGCCGGATTATCGCCGTGGGGACCACGGTAGCTCGCGCCTTGGAAGGGGCAATTAAAGAAAGTAAGAGCGAGAAATTAACCGCTTTTCAGGGAAAAACGAATTTATTTGTCTATCCGGGTTATCAATGGCGAGTTATCGACGGCATGATCACTAATTTTCACCTACCCAAGTCCAGTTTGATGATGTTAGTCAGTGCCTTAATCGGACGGGAAAGACTACTGGCATTGTATCAAGAAGCTATCCAAGAGCGTTTCCGTTTCTATTCCTTCGGTGATGCTATGTTAATCCTACCCAGCGCTCGCAGCAGTAATCGGTAAGTAGTTGCACAAAATTACCGAAAATTTGGGTTTAAAGCCTCCCCCTTCTAGGGGGACTTGGTGATACAATATTAGAGTCTTCAGGTTGCAATGCCGTCGCACATCGTGAAAATTCGGCTGAAACAGTGCAGCACTGTTGAGGGAAAAATAGATAGACAAGAGCCACCGAAAACTCTTTAAACAGGGACGTAAGTCTTCAAAAAGACTGAATGAATCGAAGAAAAACTTTTGTCGTAAGACAGATAGGGTAGGGCGTATCCGAATTTTCCTTGAAATAGGAAAACGCTTGGAGAGTGAACCACAAAAAGGGAAACTAGATAGCAACTGATATTCTAGTAATCTCGGTTCAGAAATAATCGTGTAAGACGTGAGTAAGGGAAACCAGAAAGTGCAGTGATGAGCTTCGAGAATCCTCACGCCTTTAGGCCCAGGAGTGTCAAATTCATACCCCAGAAAGAAGGAGGAGCAGAACTTCGGAAAGGGCAAGAGGAAAAGCAAAAATATGTGTAAGTGGCCCGCGCATCTAAATTGGTCTAGGGCGATTATCGAACCACCTCTGGCCTGTTGTCTATCCTAACCAAGAAATGAAAAGAAAAGAGCTTAAAATCGGTCGCCGCTATTCTGGCAAATCCTGGCAAATATTTGTAATTATTGCCTTCATCGCCGCCGCTCCCTTTGCTATTTTTTATCTGATTGCCTTGGCTTATCTTTGGCAAGGCGATCAACTTTTGGCCGCGGGGGAGAAGGAATCGGCTCTGTCTGCTTACCGAACAGTTTTATCTTTTCACGAAAATTCGGCCCAAGCCCATATAAAAATCGCTCAGGTCTTACAAAGTCAAAAACGCTATTCTGAAGCCTTACAAGCCTATAATCATGGCTTTATCGTTAACGATAAACCACCGATGGAACCCTCCCAAAGTAATTCTTTAGTGGCTTTGGGAGACACCTTCGCGCAAGAGGAAAAATGGTCAGAGGCACTCGATGCTTACCAAAAAGCAATGATCATTAAACCAACTTTTAAAGCGCAATTTCAGCTAGGAAAAGCTCTCTATAGTTTACAACGTTGGGATGAGGCGGCGAAAGCTCTGCAAGCAGCGGTTTTTCTCGATCCTACTCAGGGAAAAGCCTATTTTTATCTGGGAAAGGCCTACAGTGAACAGCAACTCTGGCCAGAGGCCAGTTATGCCTATCAGCAAGCTCTAGAATTGATACCTAGTCAGGGTGAAACCTACAAAAAATTAGGAGAAACCCTAGCAAAACAGGGAAAATGGGAGGAAGCAGAGCAAATATATCAACAGGCTTTAATTTACACCCCTAAAGATGGGGATATTTATAATTATCTGGGCGAAGCTTTAGCGGAACAGGGAAAACTAGGGGAAGCGATGGCAGTTTTTCAACAGGCGCGCCAAATTAGTCCCAAAAATGCCAATATTTACGAAAATCTCTGTTATATCTATATCAACAACGGTCAGATCGATGAGGGTCTAAATTGGTGTCGGCAGGCCGTAGAAATTGATCCCAATTTATCAGAAGTTAGATTTATTTTACAGGAAATCCAACGGGGACGATTAATTCACGACAATCCCGAATTATTAAAAATGCCAGAGATAATTCCCAGTGTTAAGAGTGATCCTCTGGTGAATTTAAAACGCTCAATTGTTAAAATTGTCATTCGTGGCAAAAATAACAATGGTATCGGCACTGGTTGGTTATTACAACGAGATCAAGATACAGCTTGGATCGTGACTAACCGCCATGTGGTTACGAATTACCGTCAAGAAATCGATGCAGGGGCACGCATTTTTGTCGAGTATTATAGCCAACCACCCAAGGGAAAAATTCCCAAGCGTTCAAAAGCTAAAATTCTCCACATTACCCCAGCTAATGACTGGCTCGATTTAGCAGTATTAGAGGTAAAAAATCCCCCCCCAGATTTAAAACCTTTAGCTTTAGCACCCCTACCAATTGCCCCTAATCAACCGGTAATCTCGATCGGTAATCCTTTTAATCAAAAAGATTGGACTGTCAGCAAAGGCACTGTTAATGATCATAACGAAAAATCCTTAAGTTTATCCATGTTTGTCGTTTCTGGACAGTCGGGAAGTCCAGTTTTAAACGATAAAAATCAAGTGGTGGGAGTGATTTCCCAAGCGAGTTTATTTTGTGCCAATTCTTCTACTCCTAAACCCCTGGAAAATGCCGTTAAATTGGGCTGCGGTTTCGCAATTCCCATTGACAGGGTGCGAGAAAGGTTAAGGGAGTGGGAATTATGAATTGGGAAGTGGGGAAGTGGGGAAGTGGGGTGTGGGGTGTGGGGAAGTGGGGAGAATAAATAAAAATAATCTCCTGTCTCGGAGTCTCCTGATAACTGCTATGCTACTCTAGGCAGAAAACCATTCGATCGAGATCACCGTGGCTAACCAAGAAGCAACTTCCCCCGCTATTCGTACCCCCTTATACGACCTAATTGCCCAACAAACCAGCAAATTTACCCCTTTTGCGGGTTGGGAGATGCCGATACAGTTTAGCGGCCTAAAAATCGAACATAATGCTGTCCGCAATGGTGTCGGGATGTTTGACATTTCCCACATGGGCAAATTTATCTTAACTGGAGATAATCTGGTTCAATCTCTCCAAACCCTAGTTCCGTCTAATTTAGCCCGTTTAAGCGCAGGAAAGGCACAGTATAGCGTTTTACTTAACCCAGACGGTGGCATAATCGATGATATTATCTTTTACTACCAAAGCGAAAGCCAAGGCGTATTAATTGTTAATGCCGCAACCACCGATAAAGATCGAGAGTGGATTTTAGGCAATTTAGAGGGTTCGGGGGTTAAATTAAAGGATTTATCCCGAGAAAGAGTCTTAATCGCCCTGCAAGGACCCAAGGCAGCCACAATTTTACAGCCCTTGATTGGGGAAAAATTAAGCGATTTTGGCCTATTTAATCACTGGGAAAGCCAGCTTTTCGGGGAAAAAGTTTTTATCGCTAGGACTGGTTACACGGGAGAAGATGGTTTTGAAATTATGGCCGCTCCTGAAATCGGGCAGCAACTTTGGAGAGAATTCTTAAATTTAGGGGTGACTCCCTGCGGTTTAGGGGCCCGGGATACCCTGCGTTTAGAGGCAGCTTTAGCCCTTTATGGACAGGATATCGACGATAGCACGAGTCCCCTAGAGGCAGGCTTAAATTGGTTGGTTCATCTGCCAGAAAAAGGCGATTTTATCGGTCGCAATGTCCTTGAAGACCAAAAACTTAATGGTGTGAATCGGCGCTTGGTGGGATTGCAGATGTCCGGCAAACATATCGCCCGTCACGATTATCCGGTAGTATTCGCTGGGGAAGTGGTGGGTAAAGTCACCAGTGGCACTTTATCACCAACTTTAAACACAGCGATCGCTTTAGCCTATCTTCCCACACCTTTCGCCTCGATCGGACAGGCGATCGAAGTAGAAATCCGCGGCACTACCTACCCCGCTACCGTAGTCAAAAAACCCTTTTATAAAAGTAAAAAGTAGTGGTTTGTTTCAGCTAATTTGGTGTATTAGAAAAATGCTATAAATTCTATAATCTAAGACTTTAAGCCGAAATCTATTGCCCTATTTTAGCTGAAACAGTCCAGTAGGGTGCGTTAGCGCAGCGTAACGCACCAACCTAAAGCACCGAGAAAAAAGGAGCAATAATTTGGTGGGTTACGGCGAACACAAAATCAATACTAAACTGTAGCAGTTACCGTCGCCTAACCCACCCTACAGCTGATAACTGATAACTGAAAATGCAATCCGTAGACTTTACCACCCTCAGCGCCACTTGTGCCGAAATTGCTGCCGTTTGGCTGCCGGCGAGACTAGAACAAGTGTATCAAATTGATCGCCAAACGATCGCCCTCCATTTACGAACCTTCGATCGCAAGGGATGGTTAATTATTTCTTGGCATCCCCAAGGGGCGCGGCTGCATATTGGTGAGCCACCGCCAAAAGTCCCAGATACCTTCACTTTCAGCGATCAATTGCGTCATCAACTCAATGGTTTTGCCCTGACAAAATTAGCATTTGTTGCCCCGTGGGAAAGAGTCATCGATCTACAATTTGCCCAACGTCCCGATGATCCGGCCCTGGGGCATTTGTATATAGAAATTATGGGCAAATATAGCAATGTTATTTTAACTGCGGCTGATAATCAAATTGTCACCGTTGCCCATCAAGTTAATGCTACCCAGTCTAGTGTTCGCACCGTACAAACGGGACAAATCTATCAACTACCCCCCGTTTTATTGGCAACAAATCCCAGTTTAGAAGAATCCTTGAGCAGTTGGCAAGCCCGAGTTAGTTTAATCCCTAAAACTATCGAAAAACAGCTAGTTAGTACCTATCGTGGGGTTAGTCCAGTCATCGCTCGATCGCTGTTACAAAAAGCAAAAATTCACCCGAAATTAAACACGGATCAGTTAGATAATACCGATTGGGAAAAGCTCTTTTCAGCTTGGCAAGAATGGTTAAAAATCTTGGAAAATAAAACCTTTAAACCCGGATGGACAAGAGAAGGTTATACGGTGATCGGTGGGGAGATACTGGCAGCGGCTAAAAATGTCCAAGAATTATTAAACCGTTATTATAGCGACCAAATTAATCAAGAAAGCTTTCGACAACTACAGCAAAAATTAAGCCAAAAAATCACCTCTTTACTGACTAAACTGCAAACCAAAGCCGCAGGATTTCAAACAAGACTAGCAGAATCTGCTCATGCCGATCGCTATAAAGAGCAAGGGGATTTATTAATGGCAAATCTGCAGCAAATACAGCAGGGAATGACTAGCATTAGTTTGGCGGATTTCCAGACAGGAAAACCTGTAATTATTCCTCTCGATCCCGAAAGAAATCCCGTGCAGAATGCCCAATATTTGTATAAACAACATCAGAAATTAAAAAGGGCGCGGTTAGCGGTGGAACCTTTATTAGAGGAAGTGGTCAGTGAAATTAATTATCTCGAACAAGTGCGATCGAGTTTAAGTCAACTAGAAAATTATAGCAGCAGCGAAGATTTACAGGCATTAGACGAGATACAAGAAGAATTAATCCAACAAAAGTATCTAGAAAGCAATTACCAGCGTAATCGGACGAATAATAAAGAATCTGAACCCATGCGCTTTATTACTCCCTCTGGAGTAGAATTATGGATTGGCAGAAATAACCGTCAAAATGATCGGCTAACTTTTCGTAGCGCCAGCGATTACGATATCTGGTTTCATAGTCAAGAAATTGCTGGTAGTCACGTTTTACTCCGTTTAACCCCCGGTACAGTTCCAGAAGCCGCCGATCTGCAATTTGCCGCCGATTACGCCGCTTATTATAGCCGCGCTCGCCATAGTGAACAGGTTCCCGTCGTCTATACCCGTCCCAAATACGTCTATAAACCCAAGGGCGCAAAGCCCGGTATGGTGGTTTACAAACAGGAAACGGTAATCTGGGGCTGTCCTCAGAGGGTTGAGGATTACCGCAAAAAATAATTTTTTACCAAATTGTTTACTTTTTTTTACACAAAATGGGTATTGTCTGTTACAATTGTTACTAGAGAGACAAATGCAGTTCAGGCGCTTGGGAACGCAAGAACTATATTTCCTCGGATTACAACAACAAACAACAGCAAACCAGTGGTAGCAGCCGATAGTCTCGGGAAAGACACAAAAAACCGACTATTCAGGTGATATTAAAGCGACCACTGGTATTTTATCCTCACCTAACCGCTTCTGTCACTTTCCTCAACTTTCTTTTGGGTTTCCGAGACTTATTGCCCAGTTGAAAGAGGGATAGTTGGCATCCAGCTTTTTGTAAAGAAATTTAAACTTAACGCATAGTTAAGCCTCTTCGGCCTAAATAAACGACTAGAAACAGTTTTTTTCGGGAGGCCGGGTTTATGGATAGCCCATTAGGGACGATGAACTTTCAACAGATAGAGCTATACAAAAGAATTCAGGCATTTGCCTTGGATCGGCCAGATAGTCAATTATCTTTCAGCCAACGATTAGCAAAAGATAACGGCTGGTCCTTAGGCTATACTCAGAGAGCGATCGAGGAATACAAAAAGTTTATATTTCTAGCCGTTGCAGCAGGACATCCGGTCACGCCATCCGACCAAATCGATCAAGTTTGGCATTTACATCTGACCTATACGCGATTGTACTGGCAAGAGTTCTGTCCCAAAATTTTGCAAACCACATTACATCACGAGCCGACTCGTGGGGGTTCATCCGAGCAATTAAAATTTGGCAGTTGGTATAGCAAGACGCTAGAAAGTTACGAACAGTTTTTTGGACATATTCCCCCAATAGATATTTGGCCTAAACCCAAAGACCGATTCGGGCGAGATTTGCATTTTATCCGGATCAACACTCAACAAAGCTGGGTTTTGTCAAAACCTAATTTGACAATCTTCTTGAAACCACAACTGCGAAAAATAGGCATCTTTACCTTTTTAGCCTTCCTTTCACTGATGATAACTGGCTGTCAGATAATCTCCCAAATTCCTAACCCAATGAATTTTACAGGTCCGGAATTTTTAACCTTCTATATTTCCCTAGGAGTGATGGGAATCGCTTTGGCAGCCTGGCTACGTTTTTCCCTGTGCCTAGTTAGCACTAATACAAAGCAGCAACCTGATTTAAATACTTACGAGATAGCTTTCTTGGCGGGTGGCAATCATCGCCTGATTATGGCCGCAATCACCAGTTTGGTAAAACAAGGCTATGTGGAGGTATTAAAAGAAAAATCACCATTTGGAAGAACACAAAGCAAACTGGTGGTGACAGGAAAGATCGATGCTATTGCCGATCCTGTAGAAAAGGCGGTTGCACAAGATATTTTGGCCACTGATGGGGCAATTGAACAGGTTTTCCGGAAGTCTACAGGAATGAAAGATAGCATTCGTGCCCGCCTAGAACAACTTGGTTTGTTTCTGAGCGATGCCCAAGCATTCAAAGCCCAAATTTATCCATCATTGATTGTGGTTATTCTTCTAGGAATAGGCTTGTGCAAAATGGCTGTGGGAATTTCTCGCGATAAGCCAGTTGGTTTACTTCTCATCTGTATATTTGGGCTTCTAGTTTTGGGAGCAAGGTTTTTTGTCAAACCACAGCGCAGCCGTTATGGAGAGATCATTTTTAAGGATTTAAGAAATCGCTTACAACCTTTAAAAACAGCCAATAGCAGCGATTCTGAACTTGTACTTGCGGTCGCGTTTTTTGGAGCAACAGTTCTGATGGCCGATACTGCTTTAGCAGACCTGTATCAAATGCTGACTCCCACAGCCGTTGCTAGTAGCGGCAGTGATGGCGGCAGTGGCGGCAGTAGCGGCAGTGATGGCGGCAGTGGCGGCGGCAGTGATGGCGGCAGTGGCGGCAGTGATGGCGGCAGTGATGGCGGTTGTGGTGGTTGTGGTGGTTGTGGCGGTTGATTGAGTTCAAGGCTATTAACAGCCGCTCGATCGAAGCGTGATGCCGAACCGCGAACTCCGTTAAATTTGTCTGTTTTTAGCGGAAGTTCCCCCATACAGATTCTGCCACAGCAGAGGTTGTCGCTTTTTGTCAAAGGGAAACTTCCGTTGAACATTCCCGCCACCGTAGCTCTGTTAATTTTTGCCTTAATCTCCTCTCTGGTTTGATTGCTTACTGCCATCAGCCGAAAAAACTCTCCTGGAACAGGGAATTTTATCGCCTCTACTTAACCCGAACTGGGGTTAAATAGCCATTTTTCAGGAGAAAAGCGCTCAGGGCAGCGGGAAAGTCTGGATATTTGCCGATCGCTGTACTTTCGCCATAGATATCGAGACCCCAATCGGAGTTTTTATCGTAATTAGCGAGGAGAAATTGCCAAGCTTCTTGGTATTCTCCTAGGAGAATTTTTTGGGCGACATAACCGGCCAAAATGCCATTAACTTCGGCTTTTTCTTTTTTAGCTAACTGAAAGGCTTTCAACATTGCTGCTAAAGTTTTCCTTAATTCTTGGGGATATTTTCTAGTGACATCCGCTAATTTACCCTGTTGAAAAGTATAAATTTTGGAGGGAGGAAAAGAGGCGGCGTAGGAACTAAAAGCATATAAAAAAGCATTATCAACGGTGACAAATTCATAATTATTATCTCCATCTAAATCTTCAAAGGAACCACCACTACCATCTAAAAAACCCGTTTCTTCTCTAATAAATTTATCTTTTTGCCAAGTATAAATTACCAAAGATGTGCAGCAATGTGCGCCGCCGCTATAGGTGGAGACGATAATCTCATCGATGCCATTATTATCTAAATCTCTTAATTCGACATAGCCGGATCCAAAGGCACTATACCCGCTATTTTCCTGATAAATTTGCTCGTTATAAAAGATTTGATAAGAAACATTATTAATATCATAATTATCATCAACTCTCTCGTTTAGGTCGATGGGTTGATAGCTAACTTGTACCTTAATTTTCCCCGATCTAACCACTTGATTTGTTAGGGGTTGACCGGTATCAAAATCGAGTTTAGTCACGGCTAAACTCGCAGCTGCATTGCCCAAAAATTGAGATAATAAGCAGAAAATAAAGCAAGTTTTGCTAATATTCATCGGCCGATTCACAGAGAGATTAATTTCAGTGTATCTTACTAGACCTCTTGCAAAAGTCTTAAGTCGATCCTTGTACAGCAACATTTTTGAAGATTATCAACTACTAATAAATAATTAACTGAAAGTCCCTCCCATTATTGTTTCTATCGTTTGTTTTCGGATTTATGCAAGAGGTCTA
>NZ_JADBUE010000170.1:0-25123 GCF_020245805.1 Microcystis sp. M179S2
CAATAGCGACTCTTGTTCGGGTGTTGGGTAAAATCGAAACGAGTAGGCTTTTTCCATGTCTCACATTTTAGCATATATTTCGTAAATGTGCTAATATTTAACAGTAAAGCCGTCGTAGAACGACGGGGTTTCAGACCCAAATTTTCGATGAGCGATCGCATCGAGTGGATTAATGCCCTATCAACCCGTCCCTCCCTAGAAGCGGCGGTGACGGAGGTAGTGGAAAAAGTGCAAGATAAATTAGTTGGATCGGCAGATTTAGCCATAATTTTTATTTCTTCTGCCTATGCCAGCGACTATCCCCGTTTAGTTCCCTTAATCTTGGATAAACTCTCCGTTCCTGTCCTGATCGGCTGCGGTGGGGCGGGGGTTGTCGGCATGGATGACAGGGAAAAAGCGCGAGAAATCGAAGCGAGTCCGGCTTTAAGTCTCACCGTCGCCCATTTGCCCAATGTGGAAGTACAGCCTTTCTATATCGAAGCGGCGGAAATGCCCGATCTCGACAGTTCCCCCTCTAGTTGGACAGAATTATTAGGGGTAGAAGCGGCCAAAAATCCCCAATTTATCCTTTTAGCCGATCCTTTTTCCAGTCGCATCAATGATCTGTTAGAGGGTTTAGATTTTGCCTACCCCAGTTCGGCCAAAATCGGCGGTTTAGTCAGTGGTGGCATGATTGAACGTTCTGGGGGTCTATTCTACCACGATCAACAAAAACCCCGTAATACCTATCTCTATCGTCAGGGAACCGTAGGAATCGCCCTTTCTGGCCATATTATCGTCGAAACTATCGTCGCCCAGGGTTGTCGTCCCATCGGACCGATTTATCAGGTGAGTGAGGGAGAACGCAATATTATCATCTCCATGACCGGTAAAGGGGCCGATGGGACCGCGCAACCACCTTTAAATCTACTGCGGGCTTTAATCCCCTCCTTGAGGGAAAAAGACCGAGAATTAGCGCAACACTCCCTTTTTATCGGTATTGCTAGGGATGAGTTTAAAATGCAGTTGCGGCCCGGAGATTTCTTAATTCGCAATGTTTTGGGAGTAGATCCTCGCCAAGGTGCGATCGCAATTGGCGATCGAGTTCGTCCGGGGCAGCGGGTACAATTTCACCTGCGCGATGCCGAGACTTCCGCCCTAGATTTAGAATTACTTTTGCAAGCTTTTCCCCAAGAAAAACCCGCTAGTTCAGATATACTAGGAGCTTTGATCTTTTCCTGTCTCGGTCGCGGGGAAAATCTCTACGAAAAACCGGACTTTGATTCGGGTCTTTTTCAGCGTTATTTCGCCAATATTCCCCTCGCTGGCTTCTTTGGCAATGGAGAAATCGGGCCAGTGGGCGGTCGCACTTTTTTACACGGTTATACTTCGGCCTTTGCCCTCTTTCGTCAGGGAATTTAATGCTATACTAAATAGTTAGTACGCTAGGGAGTAGAACGATGGTAAAAGCGATATCTTTCTCTGAGTCGGAGATTATCTATCCCGATAGTGACGGTAAACCGATGGCCGATAATACCAAACAGTTTCGCTGGATCGTGACGATCAAGGAAAATCTCGAATGTTTATTCGCAGAGAATGACAATGTGTTTATCGCCGGCGATCTGTTGTGGTATCCGGTCGAGGGGGATAATAAAACCTGTCAAGCGCCGGATGCTATGGTGGTGTTTGGCAGACCCAAGGGCGATCGAGGTTCCTATAAGCAATGGTTAGAGAACCAGATTGCGCCGCAGGTAGTCTTTGAAATTCTCTCTCCGGGCAACACTAAAGCGGAAATGCGCCGAAAATGGCAATTTTATCAGCGTTTTGGCGTAGAAGAATATTATCTCTACGATCCCGATGCTAATTATCTACAGGGTTGGTGGCGAAGGGGTGATCGATTGGAGATGATTCCCGCGATCGATAATTGGCAGAGTCCGCTTCTACAGATTCGTTTTCAACTGGAGAGTCCCCAGTTAGCTATTTTTTATCCCGATGGCTCGCGGTTTTTGACCACCCTAGAAATCAAGCAAAAAGCTGAATTAGCCGAACAACGAGCCAATGCCGCCGAACAGCAAGCCCAACAGGAACGTCAACGGTCCCGGGAAGCTGAGGCAAAATTAGCCCGCATAGAGGCGCAATTACGGGCCCTGGGGATTAATCTAGAGGAAAGCTAACGAGAGGCTGGAAGGACGGGATTTAACCAGTGGAGAATCTCATCTTTGAGACGGGAATTATCCCGGGCAAGTCCCTGTTTTAACCATTGGCCGATCGCATCGAGGGGAGTAAATACTTCTCCGGTTTGCCAACTGACATCTTGACTCAAGGGAGTGAGATGATTGCCCGGGAGAGTTCGCAGGGCAATTAAATCATTAAAGCGTTTTTTTAGCAGGGGATTTAATACCAGAGATTGATCGATCGTGTCGTCTTGAAAACGGATTAAAAGATTGCGACGAATGGCATAATCTTGGAAAATTAACTCGTTTGTTTCTTCGGGGGAAGGGGTAAATTCGAGGTTAAAAGTGGTGTCAATTTGCAAAGGTTCGATCAAGGGAATAGCTCGACGAATGGGATAATTATTAAAGGAAATGAGTATATTTCCCGCCCGTTCCACTTCGTAGAGACTACCGATTAATAAATGTAGTTTACACCCCATACTGTGACCCAATCCGTAGATGGGGAGATAACCTTGGGGCAGACTATGATTCCAGCGCAGACGTTCAATAATATTATCAAAACGGTTTAAAACAGTGCGGGCGATCGATTTATGATCGAGGGTATTAACAAAGGGAGTAGCAACAATAGCGTATCCTGAATTCCCAAGACTTTCTAATAACCAACGATAGGTAATATTCGGGGCTGCCGCCACAAATGCCCCCCCTAAAAAGTGAATGATACCCCGGGGACGACGGGGGAGAAAAACCCAATTACCTGCTATTTCTTGCCAATTCATACTAAATCCAGTTATTAAAGACTGATTATCTATTCCTCTTTTTGCATGAGTGCCTCTTGCATGAGTGCCTATCCTTATAAGTAGCCTATACTCAACGGATTTAGTATTAGTCACTCACCAAATAAAGACTACTTCATATTATCCTAAATCCTGTTTAAAAGGGATAGGAGATTAGCCAGAGATTGGCACCGCCAGATCAGGATAACTGCTGGCCCAAGTCATCAAAAATCGGGCTGAATAGTTCTAGGCCAGTTTTTTCTTAATAAAAGCCACTAATTGAGACATTTGTTTCTTCATAGTTTCCATTTCTGTTTGCATTTGGGCAATTTGGACCCGGAGAGTCTGAATATCGGTGCTATAATCCCCGGTGAGTTCCTCTAGTTTCGGGCTAAAAACTGTTGGTTTGGGGGAATATTGTTTGGCCTTAGCCCTCGCTTCTTTAATCGCTTGTACCAATTGTTTTTGGTCGAAAGGCTTCTCAATAAAGGCAAAATGCTGGAAAGGTTCGGGGATTTTCTCTACTACCTCCTCTTTCCGTCCCGACATTAACACTAGGGGGATACTTTTGAGATTATCTTCGGTTTGGATTTGCTGAAACACCTCCCAACCGCTCATTTTCGGGAGAAGGAAGTCCAAAATAATCAAATTCGGGTTTTCGGTACGGATGAGATTATAACCCTCTAATCCGTCTTTAGCTTCGAGAAATTCAAAGTTACCCTCTGGTAACATATCGCGAACGTGCATCCTGATCACTTTACTGTCATCGATAACGAGAATTTTATGATTTGACACGATAGACACCTTAGAAAAGAGACAATAGATAAACTCGATGATTCGAGGGGGTATTGGGGGAAACTTTCGAGATAGGGATTGGGGATTCCCAAAAAACCCTTAGAAACTAACATACACCATAAAGAAAAAACCTCGGTTAATGTCCGAGGCTGCTGTTGTAGGAGAACTCAATGCAAAACAAAAGGAAGATACCAAAACCAAAGAGGTTTTTATCGGTAAATCACCCTTATTGTCCCATTGTAACCCCTGTTTAAGCGTATCGGGATGAAGTAGCACTTTTTAGGGCTAAATAACCTAAACCGAGACATAAAAGCGCATTTACGCCCAAAAATGTCCGAGCGATCGTACCAGAACCTAACCAGATCAGAGTAGGATCGATAACAGCACTGATACCTAAAGTCACCGCCATGGCTAAAGATACCCCCACCGCTAACCATTTTGCTTGGGGATGACCCAAAAGCAGCGCAATCAGGACAAAGGGCAGGATAACACTAGCAAAAAGCGGATTAAGGGCAGAACTTCCCTGAATAACACCTCCTAGGTCAGAAAGAGAACTCCCCATCACTCGGAAAGGCCATTGGGGTAAATCGAAGATATAAAGACCTCTGAGGAAAAATAAGCCAGAACTGCCAAAAATCAGACCAGCATTGAGAAAACCATTCCAAGAGAAGGGAAAATAATTTCTCAGTAGCCAAGCAAGCAAGTAAGAACCCAAAACCATGCCAATTTTGGGCAAAACCGCCACCGCGCCGCCATCAATCCAGAAACGGGGATTGAGATAACCGTTATCGCGCAACCAACGCCAAAAATCCCGGAAAGTAATCTGTCCTTTCAGGGCCAATTGTAGGGCATTGCCCGCGTCTAATTGTCCGGCCCCAAAATGATTAAAGGGATCATCATTAATCTTACGGGCCGACTGTTGCAAAACCTCTAAAACTGCATTGGGTTCTTTAATTCCCGCAGCCTTGATTAAAGCTACCACCCCGGCAACGTGAGGGGCAGCCATGCTGGTTCCCTGAAAACCGAGGAACGCCGGTTCCCCCCCCTTAGCCGGATCGATGGTTTCTTGGACAATTTTACCCGTATCGGAGCCGCCTGGGGCAGCAATATCGATTCCGGCCCCGAAATTAGAATAGGGGGCTTTATTTCCGGAGGCATCTACCGCAGAAACGCCGATAACGTGCGGAAAACGGGCGGGATAGGCGGCGGAATTATCATCGGCATTACCGGCAGCGGCGACGATTACCACACCTTTACTATAGGCATATTCGATCGCCTCTTTCATTACTTGGGTTTCGCCTCCACCCCCTAAACTCATATTGATGACATCGGCTTTATTATCGACGGCAAAACGGATCGCTTCGGCAATATCTCCCACGGTTCCCCCACCCGTCCCGGAAAGCACCTTGAGGGGCATAATTTTGGCTTTGTAGGCGATGCCGGCCACCCCGTAGTTATTATTGGTCGATTGGGCAATTGTTCCCGCTACATGGGTTCCGTGACCGTTATCGTCCTCGGCATTGCTGCGATCGTTGACGAAGTCGTAGCCTTCGACAAACTCGGTTTCTCGCAGATCGGGAACTATTGATACACCTGTATCAATAACAGCGACGGTGATCCCTTCACCGTGATTTTCTTCCCAAGCACGTTCGATGTTAATTCCCCTTAGGTTCCACTGTTTGCTATAGTCGGGGTCATTGGGGGCGATAAAAGCATGATAAATATAATCGGGTTCGATCGATTCGGTGTATTTTTTTAGGTCGGAATTGCGGAGATTTTTCAGGAGTTTGCTATCTCCATCGATAATGTAAAGATGTTCATCGATGGAAAAAATACTATTTAAACTGGTGGTTTTTCCCGCTTTTTTGTTGATAGCATTTAACTGCTCATCGAGGACGCTGACGGGTATATCGTCTTTAAAGTCGATCAAAATTGATTGATATTCGCCCCGATTTGCTAATCCAGTAAAGTTAAAGAGAGCAAATCCTAGACCGATAATGAATAGGGTTAACAATAAAAGTTTTTTCATAGATTTCCTAAGAATTGATCATTGCCAGCCAAGGTTTTTTTAGTTTTGATGAGAAAATCTGAGCGAAGTTCCCCTATTTTTGTCTCGGTTAAAGATAGAACTAACCAGTTACAAAAAAGTCACCTGTTGTTTATTTTAAGCTCGATCGCCGATCGCTGTTAATTGCCGACTGGCAAAAATAGCTTCGTAGTGGCGATAATGTTTAAATTCCAGGAGATTATAGAAAGGATCCTCCAGGAAAAAGGTTTTATGTTCGGTTATCTCCCCAGTAAAGCGAGTTTTTGGTTCTAGATAAAATTTTAGTTGATTGACTCGCGCTTTTTCGAGAAGATTGTCCCAATCGCTGGCATCCGGCAGAATTAGACCAAAATGGCGAGGATAAATGCTATTTTGGGGAGTAAGAGGCATTTCGGTGACGTGAGCGACTACCTGATGACCGGAGAAATTTAAGATTATCGCTTTCTCGGTTTCCCTTCCTGCTAAACAACCTAAACCATCACAGTAGAAGCTTTTAGCGGTGGACACATTGGTAATCGGAATAGCGAGATGAAAAATTGCAGGTTGATTCATGGCGATCGATTTTATCCGCGCTCTACTAGGTTCTATTGTAGCGATCGAGGGGCAACTGTTACAGGAATTTTTTAAAAAATTGGCAATTACCTAAAGTTGGCCGAATGAATCTAAAAACCTTGTTGGATAATATCTTTAGGCTTTTTTGACATCAAAAAGTGCTGGCCTGTGCAGTAATCGGGGGGGAAAATTAGGCACTTTTTCCCTGAAAATGGGTAAAACCCCACACCCCACACCCCACACCCCACCTAAAGACTTTGTGCGATTCTAAAACCAGCGTGTTGATAAAAATTCCGGCGAAACCAATTGCGATAGTAGGGTAGGATTTCTGTGCCGTTAGTTACCCAAGCTCCTCCTAACATCATTTTATGTTGACTATTAAAGAAAGGAGTGGAATTGTCAGCATAGAGGTAATGGGGTTGAAAGTCAGTTAAGGGATTAAAATCATCTTCTAGCCATTCCCAGACGTTACCGCGTAAGTCATAAATTTCTGAGTTATTGCCCGCATTTTTTAACATTCCTACGGGAGTGGGAGAACAGAATTTTAAATTGAGGTTATAGTCCTCAAAGTTATCGTTTTCTAGGGTATAACATCGATTTTTTTGACTGCCATAGGTGACTAAATTCCACTCAGCTTCCGTCATTAAACGTATTCCTTGACCTTGAAAACGACAGTAGGCGATCGCTTCATAATAGTTAACTTCTACCGGCCAATCAAGAGGTAAATCGAGAACATCAAACATGGCTCGATATTGATAATTTCCTCCCTCATCTACCAGCCAAAATTTAGGATATTTGACTCGGTAATGATTTTTCCATTGCCAAGCTTCTTCATCCCAATAGCTGGGATTTTCGTAGCCACCATTATCGACAAATTCTTTAAATTCTCCGTTGGTAATCATATATTTACTCACCAGAAAATTGTTAACTTGAACTTGACGATAACCATACTCGTTATCCCAACCATAAATAGGAGAATCTTGGGGTTTACCAATTTCCACTATTCCCCCAGAAACCTCCACCATTTGGTTAGGATAAGCTTGACCAAAAGAAGGGGCATAATGCCACCCTTGAGGACGTTGCAGACGCTCTAAGGGCAGTTGTCTGAGTAACATTGAAGATGTTTCAAAGTGAACACGCTGATGCTCAATTCCCATCATTAATGACCAGAGAGAATGCTGAGGATGAATAGGAAGATTAAGGGGGGTATTTTTAATTATTTCGACCACAATTTCATAGACTTGTTGCCGATATTCCCAAACCTTAGCCACCCCGGGCCACTGAATATGGGCGATAGCAGAGTTTAATTCTGCGGGAGTTGCCGGATCTACTCCCACTCCAAACAATAATTCGTAGTCAGGATTAGGGCTTTTTTTTAATAGGTTAACCAGCTGCAATTTATTAAGATAAAAAGCGGCAGCATGACCTAAATAAAAAATGAGGGGATTTCTTAAATCGTCAGGGTTACAATAAAAAGCTTCTTCTTTGATGATGCTTTTTAACAGCATATCTTCTAATTGCCAAGCATTTTCAAAATAGTCCAGTAGATTTTCTCGACTACATTTATTTAGAGATATAGGAGCCTGTGCTTGAATCTTTTCCATGTTTTTATGCCTCTATTACTGATGATAATGTTTTCGTTATTTACAGGTATAACTGACAGAGAATTAACCCGAATAAATTTTCAGGATCGGTGAAAACCCTAAGGGGTTTTAATCCCTTTGATTCTAGGTCTTTTTCCATAGTTTCTAGGTTAAATTTACGCGAAATTTCTGTCAAAATACTTTCTGATGCTTGAAAATTAACTGTTAAATCGAGTTTTTTAAGATGAACATGGTGAGTTTTTTGACAAATTAAATACATTTCAATTTGGGATTTGTCTTGATTATAGATAGCTTGATGACTAAATAAATCAAGGTTAAAATCAGCTTGAAAACGCCAATTTAAATGGGAAAGCATATTTAAATTAAAAGCTGCTGTCACCCCTTGGGCATCATTATAAGCTGCTTCTAGAATTGCTGACGGTTTTTGGAGATCAATCCCTAATAAAAAATAATCTCCAGCTTTTAGGACAGTGGCAATTTCTTCTAAGAATTTATCACATTCAGATGCAGAAAAATTACCGATAGAACTTCCCAAGAAAAAAATCATTCTGGTATTATAGGAAGTGTTTTGATAATAAGCTAAGGCCTGTTCGTAGGTTCCAATTAACCCCTGAATGGGTAAATTAGGATATTCTTTTTGTAATTCTATGGCACTAGCTTTGAGAATAGTTTCACTAACATCGATAGGTACATATTTAGAGGATTTTTGTTGCCGATAATAAGCGTCCAATAACAGACGAGTTTTCGTGGAACTACCACTACCTAATTCGATCAATTCGCAGGGACCTGTATAGGCGACAATTTCTTGAGCATATTCTTGGAGAATAGCGGCTTCTGTCCTAGTGGGATAGTATTCTGGTAATTGACAGATTGCTTCAAAAAGTTGGGAACCTTGCCGATCATAAAAATATTTAGATGGTAAACTTTTGGGGGTTTTAGTTAATCCTTTAATCACATCTTTTCCCTCGTCTTTAACCATATTTTGACCGGTGGCAGAGGTAACTAAATACTCAATTTGTAATAGTTCTTGTTTAGATGGGTTAAGTTGCATAGATTCTCCGATTATTCTCCAGTTTTTTGATTGTTCTCGATCAATGCCGAGGATGAAATCCACTTTGACAGCTTGAATACTGGCAGCGATTATTGTTCTTTGGTAATTTTACCACTAAAACGCCGCAAAATTTACCTCTTGTCTAGATAGACAAAGTTTATGGATGGTAAATAAAAGCTGTTAAATCCATCGAGATGGGTGCTGATATTATCCAGGCAAAATTACCGTTTCAATTAATCAGTAAAGATTGCATTTCCTCTAAGGTAAGATTTTCTTGGATATAGCGAGGATTAAGGGGATGATAAGGACTAGCAAGACGATCTATTCTAATAACTCTAGCAGTTTCAGGAATGATCGGAATATCGGGATCGTAGGGGGTGCTGCGGGTAAGGGAACTAGAAAAACCTTTAAAAATAGAGATTTCTTCCTCCTCCCCATCCACAGCAATAGTCACTAATAAAACCTCTTGGGGATTTTTGAGGGTGTATTGTTCGAGTTGTCTACCAATATTCATAGAAAAATGGCTAATTATCGATAGCTAAAGACCTACTATTGTAAAGCTGAACGTCCCTGTTTGCCAAGGCGAATAAGAAGAAAATGGGCAAAATAGAGAGTATAAAAAGAGAGACCAACTAAACCAAAAAAGCCCAAAACATTAGCGGTAGCTTCTGAATGAAAAATCTCGCGAAACTGCCAAGGTGCTTCCTGCCAAACTTGACAATAGGGAGAATTTAGCAATTCCCCTGACATAGCACAGGAGAGAAAAGGTAAGGTAGAAATCGCGCCCAAAGGACAATAAATCGTTACTGCCCAACGCCAAGCAGTGGTGACAAATTTAATTGGACTGGCGGGTAAATCTTTAATTTCATCGTTAATATCCACCCAAAACCAGAGGGAAATCGGGATTAAAATCTTAGCTAAAAAACTGGTAACAAAACCAATCGGCCAGGAAGCGATCATTAAATATACAGTAATTAATAAAAGACTAGCCACTCGCCAATAGATAATCAACAATTTTTGTAATGATTCGATTTTTGCAAATAAAGACCAAATTAACAAAATTGCCGGAATAATCACCGTAAATAGGACGGCTAAACGATAATCTATCCAAACGAGAGGACGAAACCAAAGTTGATTCATAAACTATTCAGACATAATTACACTGTCAATATTTTACTGTCTTCGGACGCAGGAGCCAAAATCGGCCACAGCTTGACCAACAAACAAAAAAACGAGGGGCGATCCCTTTATAGCTGAGATCGCCCTAAAGCTAGGATTCTACTGTGAGGAGAGAAAAAACCGCTGCCTGACTGCATTAATCTTCATAAATGCGACACTCGGCGGCATCGGGATTAGAATCACAATAATTTTCGAAGTAGGTTTTTTGGGGGTGGTCCTGACGTTGGTGAGCGGCTTCTGCTTGTAATTCTTCCACCGCATCCCAAGCGGCGGCGCATTCGCCAGAGGTGGCACCTTCCGTACTACAGACGGCTCTGGCGTTTTCTAGCTCTTCTTGAATTTTATCTTGGATATTGCTCATGATTCCTCTGGAATTGATCTATTGACACTCTAACAATTATACAGTCACGTTCTCAAACCACAGGATCGGTTATCCCACTCGATCGCCTTTCCTGTGCTATGAAGCCGATCCTAGCGCAATTTTTCGGGAATTTAACATCAAGATTTCCTGACCGGGCCAATTTTTAGCCTACATTCCGCACTGGAGAAATGCCAGAGAGATTTCTCCCCGACATAGACAGCGAGCAGAACCATATATCGACTTATTTAGGCCGTCTTACACCAAATCCGTTTTTAATAGTGTGATTAACTGCCAAGTTATCGATTGTTTTTCCCCGCTCCAGTGCTTTGGCACTCACCTACTCTCCTATACCTTTTACACAGGATTTAGTATCATTCTAGGGACTAGGGGAAAAAGACTGTTTTGCTGGCAATAGTCAGCATTCCTGTCACCAAAATGCCGACAATACTAAGGAATCCAATGGTGGTAATGTTGACTCGTGCGTTGAGATCGTCAACCCGCTTTTCTAGTCCCATAACTTTGGCATCTAAGGCCTTAATATCTCCTTTAATTTCTCCTAGACTGTTCTCGATCGCTTTCTGTCCATTTTCTAGGTTTGTCAGTCGGGACTCGATCGCTGTTAGTCGGGATTCGATCGCTTTCTGTCCGCTAACGATTAAATCTTCTAACCTTTTCAGATCATTCTCGGTAACTGCTGTCATCAGTGACAATCCTCTTAAAGTTGAATTTTTCCTAGTCTCCTAATCAATACTCTATCAATATTTTCTCGGTCGGGGACTCTTTCAAACAGTAATTCACAAAAATCAGATTCCCTACTGAGAGCGCCTAGTGATCCCGTCAAAACTGAAACATTTTTTGATTCGGTTACGGGGACAGCAGCACGGGCATTTATGGCTGTATAATTCCCGTTGATATTATTAGTAATAAAATCTGAGTGCAGCAGGACGGCACGGCAGCAGCGATCGCTGATAAATTGGTAGCTAGGGGAGTCCCCAAACAAGACATCGTTTTAGCTTACCATGGGCCCACTGTGCGACAATATACCGAGTTTGCCCTTGGCTAAAACCATTAATTGATGACTTTGCCCATACAAGTTTTACCCCAAGACGTAATCGATTTAATTGCCGCAGGAGAGGTAATCGACTCTTTAGGCGCTGTGGTGCGAGAATTAGTCGAAAATGCCATTGATGCGGAGGCCGATAGGATTACCATCGATATATCTCCCCAAAACTGGCGAATACAAGTATCGGATAACGGTGGGGGAATGTCTAGAGAAGATTTGCAACTGTGTAGCTATGCCCACAGTACCAGCAAAATCCGCCAACGGGACGATCTTTGGCAGATTACCAGTCTCGGATTCCGTGGTGAAGCTTTGCACAGTATCGCACAGGTGGCGCATCTGCGGGTTGCCAGTCGCCATGACGATGATTTAGGTTGTTATTGTCTTTACAATCACCAAGGCGAGCCGGGTAATTTAGAAACGATTCCTATAGCTATCGGTACTATCGTCACGGTAGAGAATCTCTTTGGTAACTTTCCCGTGCGTCGTCAAGCTTTACCGTCAATTAACAAACAATTAAAGGATATACAGACTTTAATTCATAATTTTGCTCTCTGTCATCCCCAAATTACTTGGCAGGTTTTTCAAGATCATCAAGATTGGTTACGCATTAGTCCGGGTAAGGATGCCAGTCAAATATTACCCCAATTAGTTAAATCTCTGCATTTGAACGATTTAGTATCCCTAAAACTTGACTTAACGACTCCTGACGCAGAATCTGCTCAAATTGAATTAGTCATTGGTTTGCCCGATCGCATTTCTCGCCATCAACCAGATTGGGTTAGAATTGCTGTTAATGGGCGAATGGTGCGCTCATCGGAGTTAGAACAGGCAATATTTGAAGCTTTCGCTCGCACAGTCCCTAAAGATCGCTATCCCGTTTGTTTTCTCCATCTACATCTTAACCCTCGTTCGATCGATTGGAATCGTCACCCAGCCAAAGCGGAAATATACCTGCATAACCTCATTTTTTGGCAAGAACAGATAATTTCAGCCATAGACAAGGCGTTAGGACTAAATCCCGAACATATACCCGAAAAAGCGCAAAATCAGCGCGTCAGTCAAATTCTCAAGGCTGCCGAAGAAAAAAGCACCTATACAATAGGGGAGAAATCCCCGAAAAATCGGCTGGAATTAAAGGCAGTAGCCCAAATTCACCAAACTTACATAGTTGCCGAACATCCTCACGGATTATGGTTAGTCGAACAACATATTGCCCATGAGCGGGTTTTGTACGAACGTTTAGAGGATAACTGGGAAATCGTGCCGTTAGATACTCCGATCATCTTAAATCAGTTAACTACTCGACAAATCGAACAATTACAACGTTTAGGATTAGAAATTGCTAGTTTTGGCGATCGCTCTTGGGCAATTCGTAGTATTCCTGTTCTACTAAAAGAACGCGAGGATCGGGCTGATGCTTTACTAGAATTAAGTTTAGGGGGGGATTTACAAACCGCTCAGGTGGCTACCGCTTGCCGGAGTGCTATCCGCAACGGTACAGCTTTAAGTTTAAAAGAAATGCAGAATTTACTCGATGATTGGCAAAATACCCGTAATCCCCGCACCTGTCCCCACGGAAGACCGATTTACTTATCCTTAGAAGAAACTTCCCTCGCTCGCTTCTTCCGTCGTCATTGGGTTATCGGCAAAAGTCACGGCATTTAATCAGTTATCAGGAGATAGGAGTCTCCGAGTCTCCGAGTCGGGAGATAGGGAGATAGGGTGATAGGGATTTAGGGGTTTAGGGAAATTTCAGCCAAATGCTCCACTTCCCCAGTTCCCCAGTTCCCCACTTCCCCATCTCTCAATTGGGAGATATTGCTAGGGAAAAACGGAAAGTGCTGCCTTTACCTAATTCACTTTCCACCTCGATTTGACTTTGGTGTAATTCCACTAAACGACGGGTAATCGCTAAACCAATACCACTACCCCCAGAATAACGGGAACGAGAACGATCGGCCCGCCAAAAGCGCTCGAAAATAAAGGGTAAATCCTCTGCTGCGATGCCAATTCCTGTATCGATAACGGCAATTTGTAGGCGATTTTTGTCCCTTGTCACTTGCAGGGTAATTGCACCATTATCGGTGTAACGAATGGCATTACCGAGCAGATTAACTAAGATTTGTTCGAGGCGATCGGGATCGGCCATGACAGATGGTAAATTGGGGGGACAATCTAACTGTAAAGTCGGTCCATCTTCTAATAATTGATCGGCAAATTTTTCGATGAGAGAATTTAACAAAGGCAATAAATTAACAGGTTGCATTTTAATCGATAGATAACCAGATTCCGCTCGCGATAGCTCCTGTAGATCGTGGGTTAAACGTTCTAACCTGCGGGTTTCTTTCACTAATTTCTGATAAAGTTCTGGATTAGGTTCGATCGCACCATCGGCTAATTCTTCTAAATATCCCCGTACCACAGTTAAAGGGGTGCGTAATTCGTGGGTAAGATCACCGATTAATTCCTGGCGCCGTTTTTCCACATCGGCTAAACTAATCGCCATCTGATTAAAACTGATGGCTAATTGATTTAATTCTGGGATTTCGCTTTCTGGAACTCGCGCCGATAAATCCCCTTCAGCAAAATTTTTAGTGATTTGTTTCATTTGTTTTACCGGTTTCATAATGCGTTGAGAAACCAAAAAACTCAGATAACCAGCCGTACTTCCTCCCGCAATGAATGACCAAATGGCACTACTATCCCAAGCTGTCTCAAAACCCCTAACCAAGAAAGTTCTCGCTGATCGCACGGTAAAAAATCCCTGCCTTTCTAACTGTTCCAAACGCAAAACAAACATTCGCGGAGAAGATAATTTAGCAATGATAATAAAGCTACTCAATCCCACCACCATAACGAGGAGATGGGATAAAAATAATCTGGTTCCTAAGCTTAATTTTGGTGGCTGCATATTTGTTTAAAAACTCTATTTGTTGTCAATATTATTGAGAGACTGCTGCATAAATATAAAAACCTTTTTGGCTAATATCTTTTGGTCTTTTTGAAATCAAAAAGTGCCAGCCATTGGATTGTTCGGTGGGAAAATTTAGGGACTTTTTCCCTGAAAATTAGGTAATTCGCCAATTCAAAAATGGGGAAAACCCTACACCCTACACCCCACACCCTACCCCTAGGAAAAACTTTTTGCCGCAAACCCTATTGACAGGGTTTCTCATAAAGATGAAGTATAACAGTATTTGGCATCGACAAAACAAAAACTTTGTACCTCACCATTAAGATAACGTCCCTAGATTCGGCTACAGCATCATAAAGAACTCTATCGGGTTCTTCTTGTTGAAGAATCTCTCGTCAAGCTATGCTGTGAGGGGAGAGTAGGTCAAAACCTAACTTTTTGCCGCTCTATGCTATGGTATCAAGATGCGCTACTCTGTTAGGAGATGATTTTGCTTGAGTCATCTGCTCAAAGTAGCGTCTGTTTTTTAACCCTTACCCTTAAAAGAGAATCTTTTCTGTATGCTAGAGGCTAATAATCAGGGAGAGAATCAAATATTTCTCTATGAAGTTGTTTTTTCCGGTTCTTCTGGCTCTTTGCCTCAACGCTTCTCCCGGACAGTCCTGCGAGTACCTAAAAGCCGCATGAGTCAAGAAACACAGCGCCTCCTGCGCCAAGGGGCCAAGATTCTCAGTATAAGGCCTCTTGACCCAGAAACTGCCCCGATTAAGCCTAGTTTACCACCTCAACCCTGGTGGATAGAGATCACCACCACTCAGCCGAAATGTCTCTATTATTTCGGTCCTTTTGAGAGTTTTTCGGAAGCTTTATCCCATCAATCCGGTTATATCGAAGACCTCCAATCGGAATCTGCCCTGGGAATTAACAGCGAAATTAAACAATGTCAGCCAGAGGTTTTAACTCAAGAATATTTTTAATGTATGGTATCTAATTTTACAGATTTTTAGGAATAGTTAGTTTCCTCTTGTTTTCGTTTAATAATGCCTTTACCCTCACAGAATTTACAGGGGACGGATTCATTCTCCGTCTCTAGATAGATTCTTTCTTTGCCCTGGCAGTGGGGACAGATAACTTTTTCTTCCCACCAATAATTCTCTAAAAAAGCCTCATCGGTAATATAGGTAAAATCTTCAAACATTGGCTTGTCCTCTTATCGTTGAGATAGCTTAATCTGGATTCATCTTTCAACCTGAGAAATTGAAAATCACTTTTACCCCCATCGTAAAAAAGATCGGGTTCATTCTTCTTGAAACTTAAATTACTTCATATTTATTTATGTTTATTAATATATGATGAGTGTTCACTATCAATCGGGTGTATCTCATATTTGTGAATTTATCTCACTTATGGTGATCAGCAGAAGTTATACTAAATCCGTTGAGCATAGGCTACTTATGAAGACAGGCAAAAGGCACTCATGCAAAAGGGGGAATAAATAATCAGTCTTTAATAACCGGATTTAGTATAACGATTCTGGTTCCAATCACACAATTTAGAGAACCGTTAAAAATCTATGAACTCCCGAAAAGGCTTGCCATATAAGCATTTCACATCTAAGTACAATTGCTTATGGCAAAAGTGGGATGCTCCCCGGGAGATCGGGAGAATCTATTACATCCAATTAGCTGAAACAGTCCGCTTGCAGATTGCACCTAGTCCAAATAAACCAAATCCTAATAAACCAAAGACAGTGGAAGGTTCAGAAACAGGTTGACTAGATTGGGGAACAAATCCATATTCTAAGTGATCTACTCCAAAGCCTACATTGATCAAAGTCTGAGATATTGAGATAGCTGAAATGCCTGCTAAATTGATAACTCCAAAAAAGCGATCATCAACTGTTGTTCCGTCGTTTCTGGTATCGCCAATCTGTCCCTGACCAAGTGCAATAGTACCTAAAGAATTTCCTTGTGCATCAAACCCTTCAAAAGTTAGTGGTGTTTGATCTATTCCGCCAAAGCTTGAATATGAATCTGTCCAGACAATACCTACATGAGTAGGAAAGTTTCCTAAAGTATTGGCATTAAAAGTAAATTTAAAGCCTCCTATTATTCCATTACCTACTTCAACGAGATAATGACCTTGTTGCCCGTTTCCATCAATCACTCCGTCGTCAATATCAACAGAATCTGTATAAAAACCTGGACCTTCCACGCCAAATGGTAAGCCACTAGCACTAGAGGCTGTAACACCTGGCACATTCAGGGAACCATCCTCAAAATTCTCAAGGTAAAAATAGCTAAAGTTAACATTTTTAAATGGACTATCATTAAAGCTAAGATAAGGAGTTGGTCCGAGTAATGTTGGAGCAGAATTTACAACGGGAGTTTCAATGACTGCACAACCGAGGAAAACTCCAGTAGCTAGTGTTATGGTGGTAATTTTATTAGCCATTCTTTTAGCCTCATCAATTCCTGCTTCAAGCATAAGCCTGATTTCAGCTAATCTAAAGTCGGATGGTGGCGGATAAAGGCGGGAGTTTTATTAATAATCTTGACAAAAAGCGGATTATAGCGGATAATAACGGGTGGGCGTTAGAGGTATGAAGCAACAGGTTAATGGACGTACAAGCGGTGTCGAAATACGTGGATGACCTAGTTTTCGCACAAACGGGGCAACATCTTGACAGTCTGCAAGTTGCGATTCTGAAGGGAGTCCTTAAGGGAAAAAAATATACCCATATTTCTGAAGAATATCATTGTTCGGCAGGGCATACTAAAGATGAAGCTTATCAACTGTGGCGCATTCTTTCCGAAGCTTTAGGAGAAGATTTAAATAAGTCTAATTTCCGTGCTACTATTGAAAGATTAGGAGTGGCAAATGCGTACTCCAATATGGTTAATCCTGTGCAAATCGGTAACATTAACCTCTGTGCTAATCCTTCACAAAGTTATGAGACAGAAAATATTGAATCAATAATAGAAGAAACTGCTATACCTTATGTTAAAGAAAGCCTGACAATTCTGGAAAGAGAAAGACAAAAAGCAAAACTAGAAATTATTCCAAACTTAGTCGAGCTTGGCTTGACGGCCGAGCAAATTGCTAGTACGTTGGGATTGTCTCTTGAGCAAGTTAAAAAATGTATTCCTTAATTTTATTTAATGAGCATTATCCACACAATAGAGATAATTTATGTTTGTTTTTATAAATGCACGTCATCAGCTATCGAAGATTACGAGAATTTACGAATAAACACGCTGATTCCCGAATAGCTTTAGAAAATTGGCATAAAATTGCCAGTCAAGCAATTTGGTATAATTTAGTTGAGGTTCAAACAGTATTTCCCCAAGCAGAAGCAGTTGGTAATTTTACTGTTTTTAACATTAAAGGAAATCGTTATCGCCTTATAACCAGTATCGATTATCAGAAGCGGCTAATTTATATCAAGTATGTTTTAACTCACGCTGAATACGATAAGGAGCAATGGAAAAATGACCCTTACTTTTAATCCAGAAAAATACAAAGAATTACTAGCTCGCCATTTACCTAAAGTTATCAGAACAGAAGCAGAAAATGAAAAAGCTCTGGTTATTGTCGAAGAATTGATGCACCGTCAGCATCGAACTCCCGAAGAAGATGAACTTTATGAGCTTCTAATTTTTTTAATTGAGAATTTTGAAAGAAGCTTTTATCTACAAGAATCAACCACACCTAATTCTATGTTATTGTTTTTGATGGAGCAACAAAGCGTTAACAAGAAAGACATAGCCATAATCCTTGGCTCTGACAAAATTGCTTCTAGTTTAATTGCAGGAAAAGGGTCAATTAGCCAAGAACAGGCGAAATTATTAGGACATTTCTTTCATGTAGATTATAGTTTGTTTATGTAGGGTTTGCTGAAAAAGTAGGGGCGAAGCATTCGGATAGGAAATCTACGGTTTCAGCGATAGGTTATGCCCGAATGCTTCGCCCCTACAAGACCACGATTCTCTGAAAATCTTGCACTTGTTTTGCGAAATAGACCCCTAAAACCCTTACCTCGTCTATATTTCACATTTATTCAGCCAACCCTAATTAATTATCTCCTCGCCAAAAAAAATCAGGAGCAGAATTTCCACTCCCGATAACCTATTCACTTTAGACTTGCCAATTTATTGGAAGATACTGGCAACCTTGGCGCTTACGTCCGGTTGAGTTTCAGCGTAGATATTTTGACGAGTAGCGGCGATTTCTGTGTAAGCTTGACGCACTTCCGAGTTAACTGCCACCGTTTTCACATCGTAGATACGGGTAGCCAGTTGGGGATAGAAACCGATAGCGACAATCAAAGCGAGGAAAGAGACAGCGATAAAGATTTCTCTGGGTTTAGCGTCACTATATTCTGATTCATGAGGGAGGACACAGCTAGTACCAAAACAAACTGCCTGTTCGTTACTTTTGTTGGGGAGAATGTTAGTAATATCGCAGGAAGAACCATCTCCGTAGAAAACTTGACGAAGCATGGAGAGTAGATAAATCGGGGTGAGGATTAAACCAACGGAAGCGAGGAAAACAGTCACAACCCGGAAGGTTTGGCTATAAACGTCACTGCTAGTGACACCGATGAATACAGTAATTTCACTGGCAAAACCGCTCATTCCGGGTAACGCTAGGGAAGCCATGGCGCCGGCAGTAAAGAGAGCGAAGACTTTCGGCATCGCTTGGGCAATCCCACCCATCTCGTTTAAAGCTAAGGTATGGGTGCGGTCGTAGGTGACACCAGCAAGGAAGAATAAGACGGCGGCAATTAAACCGTGGGAGAGCATTTGTAACATAGCACCGCTAATACCCACATCGGTGAAGGAAGCAATCCCTAAAAGGACGAATCCCATGTGTGAAACCGAGGAATAAGCGAGACGGCGTTTCATGTTTTGTTGACCGAAGGAAGCGAAAGCACCGTAGATAATATTGACGACACCGAGAATCGCTAGAATCGGAGCAAAGTAGATGTGTGCATCGGGTAGAAGCCCCATATTAAGGCGGATTAAACCGTAACCACCCATTTTGAGGAGAACACCAGCGAGAATCATCGATACAGGTGCAGAAGCTTCACCGTGAGCATCGGGGAGCCAAGTATGGAGGGGGAAGATGGCGAGTTTGACCCCGAAAGCGATTAATAAACCAGCGTAAAGGACTAATTCTAAAGCGAGGGGATAATCTTTAAATCCTAATTCCGCCATATCAAAGGTCATTGCACCACCACCGTAAAGGGCCATGGCTAGACCGGCAACGAGGATGAAGATAGAAGCGGCGGCGGTGTAGAGTAAGAATTTAGTGGCGGCATAACGACGTTTTTGACCACCCCAGATGGAAACGAGTAGATAAACGGGAATTAACTCGATTTCCCACATTAAAAAGAATAATAATAAGTCTTGGGCGACGAAAACACCAATCTGAGCGGCGTAGAGCAACAGCATCAGGAAGTAGAATAAACGGGGTTTGCGGTCTACTTGCCATGCGGCCAAGATAGAAAGGGTTGTCACCAATCCTGCTAATAAAACTAACGGTGCCGAGATACCATCCACCGACACCGCCCAGCTTAAACCAATTTGGGGAACCCAATCGATTTTTTCCACTAATTGTAGGTTGGGGTTGCTTAAATCATATTTTTGTAAAAAGACGTAGCACATTAATATAAAGTCTGCTAGTCCGACTCCAAGAGCGAACCAACGAACAGTTTTTCCTTCTTTGTCGGGGATTACAGGGATCAGGAAGGAGGCAAGCAAGGGGAGCAAAATGATGGCAGTGAGCCAGGGGAAGTTAGCCGTTAGCATGGCAGTAAGAAAAAATACCTATTTCGTTATGTGTTCATTTTATGCGACTTTGTAAAATTTTGTGAATATTTTTTGGCCTACCTTTACCATAGGCTTTTATCTATAATTAGCGCATCATCATCGATTAACCCAAATAAGCTTGTTTGACCCGCTCATCCTTGAGTAAATCCCCGGCTTCTCCTGCGATAGTCAAGCGTCCCGCTTCCAAAACATAGCCGCGATTGGCAGTTTCTAGGGCTAAATTGGCGTTTTGTTCCACTAACAGGATAGTTACTCCCCATTCGTTTAATTGACGGATAATACTGAAGATTTCTCGCACTATCTGCGGCGCTAGTCCTAAACTGGGTTCGTCTAGTAACAATAACTTGGGACGACTCATTAAAGCTCTGGCGATCGCCAGCATCTGTTGTTCCCCACCGCTTAGGGTTCCCGCTAACTGCTCTCGGCGCTCCGATAGTCGGGGAAACATTTCCAACCACTTTTCGATATCTACTCGTAGGCGATCGCTTCTCGTATAAGCACCTAACTGCAAATTTGTCAAGACTGTTTGACGCGCTAAGATTCTTCTCCCTTCCGGACTATGGGCAATTCCCCGCTTAACGATTTCATGGGGCGGTAAATGGGTAATATCTTGACCTTGATAAATTATTCGCCCCGTCTTTGCCGTTAAAATCCGAGATATCGTCTTTAGAGTCGTCGTTTTTCCTGCTCCGTTCGCTCCAATCAGGGTGACAATTTCCCCCTTTTCTACCCTTAAGCTAACCTGCTGTAATGCCTTTATTCCGCCATAATTAACCGATAAATCGCTAATTTCTAACATAAACCCAGTCAAATCCCAATAGGATCACTATAGCAGTGATCACTGCCATAGTGATCACTGATTATCTGCCTAAAACTTCCAAGACCACTGGGGCAACTCCCGATTGGAAGACACCGATAATCGCTGCCGCACCTCTGGAAAGGTCGATGACGCGACCACCGCTAAACGGACCGCGATCGTTAATTCGCACCACCACCGAGCGCCCGTTACGCAGATTAGTGACCCTAACCCTAGTGCCGAAAGGCAGATAGCGATGAGCGGCGGTTAAACTACTAGAGTTAAAAGTCTCACCACTAGCGGTGCGACGACCATGGAAACCGGAACCATACCAGGAAGCCATTCCCTTTTTACGGGGGCGACTGCTGGTTTTTACCTCTGGGCTTGTTTTCGGCTTCTCTGCTGGTGTCACTGAGGCAGGATTGCTGGCTGGGGCATTAGTCGAGGCCGGCTTGACTTGATTGGGTTGTGATTGGGGTTGTCCCGTCGAAGGAATGGCCTCTTGGGTTCGGGGTGTAACGCTTGCAGGGACGGTATTTTCTTTGTCCACTAGGGACTCCAAAGTTTTTAGAATTTCGTTAGCATTATCTTGAACCGAACGTGATATCTTAATAATTGAATCATTTGTTAGACTATTAGAAAAAGCGGACAGAATGGTTTGAGAAGTGGACTCGATAACAGTTTGACGATCTACGCTAATATCCGTCAGGCTGTTGCTGTGTCCTACTGTCTGGGAACAAATTATCGAGGCTGTAGTCCCCACTACGGTAAGGGCAGTTACAGCTTGTAGTTTGTTGATCAGTTGTTTATTCATAGACTTTCTTATTGTGCGTTAGCAAGTTCCCAATGCAAAGCTGAAGGAACTTGCTAACATTCCTTTGTGCTTGCAGAGCTAACTTGGTTGCTTTCTGTTCAACCGTATCACGGAAAATCGGTTGGTCATTACGAGAATTTATATCGTTATCGGGCAAGAGAATCAAAAATTTAAATAAAGGGTTGACTTGATCTAAAAACCAAGTTAAGATGGAAGGTTTTTAATTTTTTGTGTCCTAGAGGGGGTCAAAGTTAGGAAAACTTAGGAAATTAGTGAAATGTCGAGAGGTAATAATGCTAGTATTGACAAGGGTTTCAAGGATTATCAGCCTTCCTCGATTTCCCTCTATGTATGCAGACAATGGTTAATAAAACTGTTTTCTTCGCTACAAAAAACCAGATTTTTAAGATCAATGTTAAATCAGATCAAGGGTCAGAGATTAAAAATTATAATAGGGGCTTGACAAGCGACTAAAAATAAGTTGTTATTAGCCAAACTTAACTATAGAATCAGAAATGCTGATACAGGCTCATACTAAATCCTGTTTAAAGGGTATAGGGGATTGGGGAAGTGGGGAGTTTTTTGCTGTGAACAGTAAACAGTGAACTGAAAACCCGCATCTGATCACTGAATACTGACTCCTAACCCCACGAAAGGCTTTTTCGGCAAACCCTATCTAATGTGTGTTGGGTTTTTTTAGGTCAATCCAACCGACAAGAGCGGCTATAAAATCTAATATAATCAAGACAGCAGGTCATCCCATAGGTAATTCTCAAATGAATTACAAGATTGACATAGAACAAGAAGAAGATGGACGATATATTGCTGAAATCGTCGAACTTCCGGGAGTTTTAGTCTATGGCAATAGTCAACAGGAAGCTATTGCTAAAGTTCAAGCACTTGCCTTGCGTGTCTTAGCCGATCAACTTGAACAGGGAGAACTTCCAGAAAATCACCTAAATTTATCATTTGTTGCTCTATGAGTCAATGGTCAGCAACGAAAGCCAAACAAGTTTTAAAAGCATTAAAAAGCATAGGTTGGAAAATTAAACGTAGTGGATTGTTTCAGCTAAAATAGGGCAATAGATTTCGGCTTAAAGTCTTAAATTATAGAATTTATAGCATTTTTCTAATACACAAAATTAACTGAAACAATCCAGTAGGGTGTGTTAGCGATAGCGTAACACACCAATTTAATAATAAATTTGCTGCGTGGGGAGCGAATTATTGATTTTGGTTTTTTAACAGAATTGGTAGCCGCAAACACACACCCTACCAGATTAGGCGATCGCACTCAACCTAATATCAACAGACTTTCTGTTTCACTATCAAAAAATTCAACAATAATTAAAAAATTATCCCTTAAAATTTCGATAATCTTTGCAGTGGGACTATTGCCAATACGAAGATAGATAAATTTTGGTGGATGACCATATAATAGACTGCGCTGATGAAAATCGGCATCTTTAGAGACAATTACAAAATCGTTGAATTTGGCAAATTCCCAGATAAGTGCATCATCAGTATTGATCAGTCCTAAAGTCTTGACGTGCTGAGAATCAGCATATAAATCAATTATTTTATCAATAATCCGATCTGACAAATTTTCATCTAATAACAGTTTCATAAAGAGGTGATAAATAATTTTTTCTCTCGATCAGCAGCAAAAGCCAAACAAGCTTTGATATCCTCGGAAGTTAATTCTGAAAAATCCTCAAGAATTTCTGCTTCTGTCATTCCTGCTGCTAAATATTCTAGAATATCGTACACAGTTATACGCATTCCTCGAATGCAGGGTTTTCCGCTGCGTTTTCCAGGTTCAATGGTAATAATGTTTTGGTAACTCATAATGCTTTAATTATTTGGACTTTCCCAATTATATCTTATTCGATGACAGAGATCGCACTCCACCCCACCGACAAGAACGATCACCCTTCAACTTCGTACCACTCTTAGGGTGTGAAGTGCGAAAGCGTAACGCACCAATTTAATAATAAATTTGCTGCGTCGGGTGCGGATTGTTAATTTTGGTTTTTTAACAGAATTAGTAGCCGCAAACACGCACCCTACAAAATCTGATAGTTGTATTAAACAAAGTTAAAATAACTACTATTTAATTGTAAACTACTATTATCTTGAACAACTGCTATCAAATCTGTACCATTATAAATAAGTGTATCTGAAGCACCTCCTCCAACCATATTTTGTTTTTTAAGAGTAATAGATACTCCACTTCGTTTAACTTGAATGCGATCAACAAAAGAGGTAAAATCAGCTATTACTACATAACCTGGTCCCATATTAAGATTACCTCGATTAGTCCCAATTACAAATGTATCACGACCCGCACCTCCAACTAAAGTATCATATTCTGGGACAGTTAGACTGGGGATGCCGTAGTAATAATTAAGAGTGTCCGATCCTGGAAAAATATCGTCACCATCCATCGCCTCCATCAAGATAGTCATTTCCTTCACCTCCCGCAAGAGTATCATTTCCAAGACCGCCATATAATTTATCACCCCCATCAGCCCCAAAAATATAATCATTTTGAGCAGATCCGTAGATTATATCGCCATTTTTAGTACCAGTATAACTGGTAGGAGGAGTATAACTAGGCATATTTAATTACCTCAATTAAAAAGTGGTTGTTTACTAATCATTTACAATAAGTTATAGTTCTACATCATTCAATTAGTCAACACTAGGAATTATGGTAGAATCTGACTAGGAAATTTTTAGGCAAAAATTTATGGATACCAATAATGACCCTTTTTCCCGAGCTATGAGTCAATGGGACTTAGAAACTCTTTATCTTGATCTTGCTTCTGTTAAGGGAAAGCGACTGACTCCTACTGAAAAAAAACATTTACAAGGATTACTCTGCGGTTATAGTCCCACAGAAATTGCTGAAAAACTCAAGAAGAGTCGTAAAGGAGTTGAGGTAGATTTATGTACTACACTCTATCAATACGTTAAAGAACTGGTGGGTAATAATAATGGCAAGGTAGAGAATTGGCGTAATATTGCTGAATGGTTAGAGGACGCTATACTTTAGACGTTCATAATCTGAGATTTATTAAACTTCTGAAATCGTAGAGTCAGCAAGGAATCCAGTTCTTTTTTATGTTTCAGATGGGCATCATTCAGACATTCATAAATAGCTGAAGAAAAGTCAGAAAAGTTC
>NZ_JADBUE010000171.1:0-12902 GCF_020245805.1 Microcystis sp. M179S2
TCATAGTTACTAATTCTGTACGCAAACGTCGCACTTTGAATCAGCTTTGTACGCTTTGACCCGTACAGGGCTAACTACAAGCCTCTCTATCGGATTCTTGCTAAATGCAACCTCTCCGACTACCTTTCTCCCTATATTTAATGAACCATTAATATCTGCTCCATAGAGATAACCTGACGAACTTCTAAACAATCCTCTTTTAACTCTCTTGCCCAAATATTTTTCTTGTTTGCCAATTGGTTCCAAATCTAAGAAACTACATTTAGACGTATAGCTTTCATTAGTCGTAATGACTTTTATTCCGACTAAAATTGCCTTGTAAGTTAGTTGTTCGATAAACCTTGAATGAGGAATATTCACAAATGACTGATTATTTCTATCCCCAATATTAAGGTTTTGTTTCCAGCCTTGATTCTGACCAATAACTAAAAGGTTAATTTGATGAGCTAGTAATTTATCAATAATATATTTACTAGCGGTGTGGAGGTAATAATCCACCTGGCAATTACGCTTTAAAGTTAAACCTTGTATTCTTTTACTGGTCTTCTGTAAACTGGGTAATTCCGATTTGAGTTTAGCTAGTGTCTTGTTGTATTTTTGATGGCATGATTTTAACGCTTTCCCACATAGTAAAGTTGGCTGAAATTCGGGAATATTAGAGGTGACAGCTGCTAGGTTATTTAATCCTAAATCAACAAAAGCATATCTTTCTCCCTCCTGACTTGGTGGGGATGGTTGTTCATAGACAATCTCTAGATAATAAGCACCCGATTTAGGAATAATTCTGACCTCTAAGACTTCTTTTAAATTGGTTTTAAACTCTAAATTAGTTCCTGAGAGTTTGATTAAACCCTGCTTTAAGGCTTTTTTAGAGATGGCTTGATAGTTATAAGTTAAAACGTTTCTACCTTTTTTCTTATCTTTATAGCGTGGTAATTTCGGCTCTCCTGTAAATTTATTAGGCGATTTTTTGAATTGTTCTTCTGCTTTTTGATAGGATTTAAAAGTTTTTTCTACTTGCTTTAATACTAACTGGCTTACTTTAGCTGGTAACGCTTGATAATCTGCGCTTGTTTTCAAAGCATGGTGTAACTCAGTCATGGTTAGAAATGGCTGATGTGAAAAGAAAGCTTGACGGTTTAAATAGACAGCACAGTTATAGAGATTCTTTGATAAAAATGCCAACTTATCAAATGCTAAATAATTCTTTTTATTAAATTTGATTAGATGTCTTTGAACTAATTTCATGCTCTTCCTCCAAGCACTTAATTAAACATTCAGTTTTTCTTGTTCTTTGTCTTATCGAATACAGTCGAGCGCAAAATGAAGTGATTATGCTGACAAAATCTGGCATTAAATCATCTTTTCTTTCCTCGGCTAAATTGACTACTTCTATGTGTCGGTTTGTTTGGGCTAAAAGAACTTTTAAATAATTAAACCCTACTCTACTCAATCGGTCTTTATGTTCTACGACAATCAAGTTATAATCAGTTTGTTCTAGAAGTTTTAATAATAGCTTTCTCTGGTCATTAACCCCACTTCCTACTTCTTTAACTACTCTGACAATTTGATAGCCTTTCGCCGTACAATAAGCCTCTAATCTTTTCGCCTGAGTCTCCAAGTTAGATTTATTTTCTGAACTAGAAACTCTTGCATAAATAGCAACTTTATTTTCACGCACTGAACGGTCATCTTCAAAAATAATAATTGTTCCTGTGGGAAGACGTTCTCCTTGTAACTGCCCTCGATTCCACATTCTCCAAGCAGTGTCATAACTGATCCCTTTTTTCTTAGCATAATCTGATAGTTTCATGTGAACTGCAATGTAAACTTGTACTAACCATATTAGCAGTTGTTTGCAGTCATTTGCATATATTTTTTACAAAACTTTACAATACCCCCCTGATTTTTTAGGGCTGCCCGGCCAGTTCCGACTCTAATTTGGCCAGAATCTGGGGTTTAAGTTGCTCGAGTTTCCGTTTTAACATCCGCTTGCTAATTTGCGGGCTGCCCACTGAGGCTAATTGACTATCTCTCACCCATTGCTGCAAAATTTGGCATTGATTGGCGGGAATATTAGCGGTGATCACATTTTCACAGATCGGGCTGCCTTCGAGGGGGAAAAATAAAATCCAGTATTGACCGGCTTCGGCGAGGGTTTTGGTCATTTTTTGACCTTGGGGGGTTTTTAAGTCCAAATAACAGGGCAACCAGCGGGGTCCCCATTGACGATGATAGAGGACAGTAATCCAGAGAATCATCGGGTGGGGTGCGGGTAAAAAGAGGCATTGATTATAACGGACACTAGCAACCCGGACGGCGATATCTTCTCGATCCAACATTACCCATAAACCTGGAAGAACGCCGTCAGCAGCCCGGAGGCAGCATGAGAAGACAATTTTTTGGCGCGGTTTATCCTCGGGCCAACTGGACTTGAGACAGATATCCCTCGCATTAGCAGCAGAAACAATGGTTTGATTTAAATCATCAAGGGTTTTGATTTTGCTGGTGTAATCGTCGGTTTTTTTGACTATTTCATTTTTGACTGGGGGTTCAAGTCGTTCGAGACGTTGTAGTATATCTGTAACACTTGACGGGCGATCGCTGGGTGCTTTGGCCAAGCAGCGCAGGATTAACTGTTCTAATTCTGGCGGTAATTGCAAGCTAGAATTAAAGGAACGGGGTTCGGCGTAGTGGTGAGCCTCATACCAACTGCCAAAGGAGGGATTATCGGGAAAAACGGGCGTTTCTCCCGTGAGCATCTCGTACATCATAATCCCAAAACTGTAGATATCGGAACGATGATCGAGTTCTTTACCTTCCATCTGTTCTGGGGAACAATAGGCTAAGGTTCCCATAAACGATTGGGTTTGGGATTCTCCCGATTGGATGAGTTTAGCGATGCCAAAATCAAGAATTTTCACCAATTCCCCTAATCCTGAGTCCTGAATCACCATAATATTGCTTGGTTTGATGTCCCGGTGAATAATCGGACACATCTCCCCTTGGAAGATAATACCCTTATGGGCGCATTCCAGGCCGAAACAAATCTGACGGGTGAGATTGAGAAAGCGCGGGAGGGGCAGCGGCTGATGTTTGATGATTCCACTCATGCTCTCCCCCTGCAAAAATTCCATGACGTAGAAGGGGACTTCCTTGTCATCTACACCATAATCACGAACTTTAACAATATGAAGACTTTTTTCGCCTAAAAGTGCCGAAATAGTCGCCTCTCGCTCGAAGCGCTCACGCATTCTTTGGCTGAGGAGAGTTTGCGAGAGTAATTTCACGGCGACGGTTACGCCACCTAATAGTTTATCTTCTGCTCGATATACTTGTCCCATGGCGCCGCTACCGATCAACTCGACCAGTTGGTATCGATTGGCAAGTAAGCTCCGATGTCTAGATTCTGCCGACATAGCTAGGCTACTGTGTTAATTATAGTGAGTCTGGTGGAGAGAGTTTTGGTTCTTCGTTACTTGCTATGGTTCGAGCAGGGGGCATAAATCGACTAAATCCTTATCTGGCAAGAGACTTAATTGATTAGCTCGTTCTAGATCGAAAACAATTGGCAAAAATCGCAGCCATGTCTTTCTATATAAGGGTTTCATCCCTTATAACCCCCGTCCATCACATAACACAAACCGAAGAACCTTTTTTTCGGGCTAAAAGCATCATTTTTAACATATATTTTCAGGCATTTTTAGTCATTGCCCCTTGCATAATTAATTTTTGGGGGTTGAAAAAATGAAAAAACTAAGTATAAAGTACCACAAAATCTCTAAATAGACAATTTGATTGATTATTATGACCACTGACTCCTGCCTACTGACTCCTAAACCACCACTACAGGAAACTCCCTAACCCCCGTAAAACTTTTTTGCCGAAAGTGACCGATCTGGGTAATAATTCTTTAATAAAGATTTGTAAACTTGAAAATGATTATCCTTTCGCAGTGCTAGAGATTTAATGAGACGACTAATTGCGATCGAAAAAGCTCTGCTCATCGGTCATATCGTATCGATGGCTTTTGGACTAGCGGGATTGTTGCTAGTCTTGCCCCATCCCGAATTTGTGGCCAATTTACCGGATTTTGGCAAAACCGCCTTTGCTTGGTCAATGGCCGGGGGGGGTGTGGTGTATATGGTGTTAGGAATGGCAGCGGTGGCTGTTTATGCCTATCGGACTCTAGGAGTGTGGCACTGGTTAGGATTCATGGTTCCCGCTATCAGTTTATCCCTTTGTAGCGAACTTTTAGGAACCAGTACCGGCTTTCCTTTCGGTCATTATCGTTATCTTTCGGGCCTAGGTTACAAAATTGCGGGTTTAGTACCCTTTACTATCCCCCTATCTTGGTTTTATCTCGGTTTTAGTGCCTATATCATCGCTCGTGTTGGTTTATCCACTCTTGCTTTACCCCAATGGCTACAAAATCTAGGAGCGATCGCTATCGGGGCGGTATTATTAACTTCATGGGATTTTGTCCTAGATCCGGCCATGAGTCAAAGTACCATGCCCTTCTGGATTTGGGAACAACCGGGGGCCTTCTTTGGGATGCCCTATGAAAATTTTGCCGGTTGGTTCGGTACAGGCTGTGTTTTTATGACGGTAGCCACTTTAATCTGGCAAGTGCAACCAGTGAAACTGCCAAGTCAAGATGTAACCCTACCTTTTGTGATGTATTTAGGTAATTTTGGCTTTGCTACGGTCATGAGTATGGGTGCTGGTATTTATCCGCCGATTTTCTTAGGATTACTCACCGGTATTCTGCCTTTAATACTCCTCTATAATCGCGCCAAGGCTGTTGCTTCCGGGCAAACAGTGGCAACCAGCGAAGTAACAACCCTAAAAATCCCCG
Organism: Microcystis sp. M179S2; assembly: GCF_020245805.1. Taxonomy (NCBI): domain Bacteria; kingdom Bacillati; phylum Cyanobacteriota; class Cyanophyceae; order Chroococcales; family Microcystaceae; genus Microcystis; species Microcystis sp. M179S2. Next base: position 4,859 of record NZ_JADBUE010000171.1, read on the forward strand.
TTGTGTCGGTGAGAGGAGCCAAATAAGTTGTTAACTGAGATAATTCTCGGTGCATTCTGCCTGGGGCTACTGCTGTCTCAGGCTGTTGCCTTTTTTATCCTTCTTTCCCGTCTGCTAAAAGGGGCGCGTCGTCGTCCTCCCCTGACTCCCCAACCCCCCACCCCGGAGATGTTAGGGACAGTAAGCGTGATTGTGCCGACGTTAAACGAAGTGGCCAGGATTGACGGTTGTTTACGGGGATTGAGTCAACAGAGTTACGAAGTGCGAGAAATTCTGATTGTCGATAGCAATTCCCAAGATGGTACGCGGGAAAAAGTCAAAGAGATAGCGGCAAAAGACCCCCGCTTTCGCTTGAAAACCGATTATCCTTTGCCTCCCGATTGGGTAGGTCGTCCCTGGGCGTTACACAATGGTTTTTTGTTTAGTTCCCCTAAAAGTGACTGGATTTTGGGCATTGATGCCGATACGCAACCCCAAGCAAATTTAGTCGCTAGTTTAGTTAAAGCTGCGATCGCAGAAGGTTACGATTTAGTTTCCCTGTCGCCGCAATTTATCCTCTCCTATCCGGGAGAATGGTGGTTACAGCCAGCTTTATTGATGACTTTGCTCTATCGCTTTGATGCGGCCGGAGTGCGCGAGCAAGATACCGAAAGAGTGATGGCCAATGGTCAATGTTTTCTCTGTCGGCGGTCAGTTTTAGCGGCTTTAGACGGTTATAGCGGGGCAAAAGGTTCTTTTTGCGATGATGTCACCCTGGCCCGTCTAGCGGCAACGAAAGGCTATCGGGTGGGATTTCTCGATGGGGCGAAGTTAATTCGCGTGCGGATGTACGAAGGACTCAAGGAAACTTGGCGCGAATGGGGCAGATCCCTTGACCTCAAAGATGCCTCCTATCAGGGGCAATTATGGGGCGATTTAGCTTTATTAGCTCTTACTCAGGGATTACCGATAATTATCACCCCTTTACTGCTCACAGCTTTGATTTTTGGCTACAATTTCCTGAGTTTAAAAATTGTCTTGACTTTAAACCTGCTGCTGTTATTGATTCGCTTTGCCCTTTTATTGGCCGTCTCTCCTAGCTACTATCGGGGCGAAAAAGTCAATCTATCTTCAGGATTATTTTGGCTATCTCCCCTAGCGGATCCGCTGGCAGTTATCCGCATTTTTATCTCTGCTTTTACCCGTCCCCAAAGTTGGCGCGGTCGATTGTATCAGTGAATTGGAAAATAAACATTGGGTGTATGAGGCTCCCCTAACGGTAGATTGATTCATGAATCAATCTACTATGAGAGCAAAAACCTGTACTCCCCTACTCCCTAGCTTACCTCATAAGCCATTAAGAGTAGCAAAAAAAAGAATTAGATTCGGAGAATGAATCAGCCCCAGTATTAAGGGTAGGGTTGATTCATGAATCAACCCTAGAAAGCAGGGGGAGATCGAAGGCAAAATCTATCTTCTATGTAATTAGAACCACTTACTTAGAACACCCTTAATTATACTAGCCTTTTCACTTAAAACCGAGGAATATGATTAAAAAGATGACGCATGACCACAAACTCCCAACAAAATAACGAATAGCCATAACCCTGACGCTCCACCGTCCTCATCTGAGCTTGTAAACCCTTTAAGGAAAAATCAGGATTCCAACCCGCATATAAACCCACCCCCACCGGCACATACCTGGAAGCTGTCGCCAGTCCCGATCCCGAAAGACTTGCCGCCACCTGATTGGGAGTTTTCCGATAGATCTGTAGGACCACCTCATCCACAATCCCTTGACGCACCCAAGCCAACCAATTTTGATTATATTTATTCACCGCAAAAGAGTGAGGATTAGGCGAAAGACTCACCACCAACTTGGGATTAATCGCCTTGACATGATCGTGCAACTTGCGGGTTAAATTCGTTAAAGCTTGACTTTTATTACCAAAAACACGCGGAACTGCCCAATGATCATCTAACTGAATCCCCGCCAAATCTTTTTCTTTTAAAATATCTTCCATATTGCCCAAAAGATAGGCTTGCACCTGCGGATTCGCCGGATCTAACCAGACATTGGTTTCCACCACCGTCTTCCCTGCGGGCGTTTTTAATAGCCAATCCGGATGCTTTTTGGCAATGGGATCATTAGGGGATAACATCAAACCATACTCAAACCAAGCAAATGGTTTCAAACCCTGCCGTAAAGACTCCTTAACCGCTGCCCTCCAGGGATTGCTCAACGGCGGCACAAACAACCAATTCGTCGGACGTTGGGAAGTCGGATAAAGCGTTCCCCTCAACCCATAAACACTAAAATACACCCGGTCATAACCCGATCGCGAAAGATGATTTAACACCTCATCTAAGGACGTAGTGTGATGTAACAATATCGTGCCAATATTGGTTAACCAAACCCCCTTCATCTGCTCATTTTCCACTGCCTTTCGGGGAGCCGCTCGGTGAGTAACCAACAACAAAAAAGCCACTCCAGCAACAATCCCAAACCTCTTTAGGTACTTGCTAAACTTAACCATGATTGCCGATTAATCCCACCAAGATATTTGATAATAGCATTATTGTAGTCCGATTTTTGATATTCAGTTCCTCATCAGCAGGCCTTAAATAGGGCTTGCGGCAAAAATTAGGGGCGAAGCATTCGGATAGGAAATCTACGGTTTCAGCGATAGGTTATCGCCCGAATGCTTCGCCCCTACAGGACTCAAAACCTTGCACCTGTTTCGCAAGAAAAGCCCAAAACCCTTGCCTCGCCTACATTTCACATTTATTCAGCAAGCCCTATTTCGTTAGTTTAAGTTTATCAGGGTGATCAGACTAAATCTGGTTATTAAAAACTGATTATCAGTGAACTAAAAAATAGATACCTGGTGTATTAGGCCCCCCTAACACACCCAGAAAAGATTTTAGGAAAAATTAACCGACGACACAGAGAATATCCGATGCGTGACTAGCGGTATTCACTTTGTCATCCACATGGCTAATTTTGCCTTCTGCATCGATGATATAGGTGACGCGCTTAGAATAGCCACCCCCATCGACGTCATAAGCTTTGGTGATAGCACCATCGGTATCTACGAGCAATTGGAAGGGTAAACCGTATTTTTCTTTAAATTGTGCATGGGAACCCTGGTCATCCCTGCTCACCCCGAAGACTACTATTTCCTTGTCTTGGTATTGTTCGTAGTTATCCCGGAAGCTTTGCGCTTGCTTGGTGCAGCCGGGGGTATCATCTTTGGGATAGAAGTATAAAACTACGACTTTACCTTGAAAATCCGACAGGGAAACGGTTTTTCCAGTATCGTCGGTGGTGGTAAAGTTCGGTGCGATTGTTCCAACGGTTAAAGCCATAACTCCGATTCCTTTACAAAAGTTAATCTATATTGATCATAAGGGATGAGGGTCAAAAACAGGGAGAGGGGAGAAGAAGTCAGAGCATTTGTACTGAATTTCCTGATCAGTTTAAATGCAGTACAACTGAGAAGACGAACAACAAACCTTTAGAATTTGTCTTAGGATAATATTTGTCAGCTAAGAGGGGGATAATATGGGGACATTCTGGTTAAAAGTGAGAACTTTTGGGCAAAATATCTTAATTGGTTGGGGTTTAGTGCTATTAATCGGTTTTTATCACAGTATCAGCGCTAAATCTACCTCATTGATGATTGTTTATCCTCCCGATAATCATCAAACCACGGCCGCTAGAATCTTTTTTATTGGCTCTGCTCCTCCATCGGGTCAAGTTTTGCTCAATAATCAACCGATTCAACGCAGTGCTAAAGGATATTTTGCCCCTAGTTTTCCCCTAGAAGTTGGCGAAAATAATTTCACTATTCGCTATCAAAACCAAACTATTAATCGTCAAATAATTCGTCTAGATACTCAAGCAGTTATTCCCCAAGGATTAGCTTTTGCTGATAACTCTCTCAGTCCTGCTGTCCATAGGACGAGGTTAGTGGGGGAATGGATTTGTTTTAGTGCGATTGCCACTCCCCAAGCTCAGGTTTCTGTGCAGTTAGGAGATAAAATTCTGCCTCTTTTACCCCAACCTCAAACCACAAAACTGCCTAGTAATGCCGCAGTTTTAACTAATCTTAATCAAGCGAATTCCGAGGATAAAACTGGTTACTATCGAGGTTGTCAGCAGTTTAAGCAAGAGGCTAACTTAGGAAAACCTATTTTTACAGCACAATTAAATAATCGCTCGATTAGCCAACAAGGTCAAGGAGAAATTAACATTATTAGCGATCAAAATTTACCGGTGATTGAAATTATAGTTGCGGAAGGGGTAGCGCGCACGGGGCCGGGTAGTGATTATTCCCGTTTAACTCCTTTACCCCAAGGTACGAAAGCGAGAGTCACTGGGAAAGAAGGGGATTGGTTACGGTTAGATTATGGTGGTTGGATTTTAGAGCGAGAAACCCGTTTAATAGTTAATGAGGTCTTAGATAATGCTAATATTCGCGGTCTCTCTTCTCGAAGTATCAATCAAGCAACGGAAATTATTTTTCCCCTCTCCCATCCTGTACCCATCGCCGTGGCACAAGAGGATGATAAATTTATTTTGACCCTTTATAATACCATTGCCCAAACCGATACAATTTTTCTAGTGGATAATCCTTTAATCAGACGTTTAGATTGGCGACAAATTAACCCGACTACGATAGAATACACTTTTAACCTTAACCAAAAACAACAGTGGGGTTATAGTCTTCGTTACCCGGGGACAAATTTAATCTTAACCCTGCGTCATCCCCCGGAAAAAAGTGATAATTTACAGGGCAAAGTTATTTTATTAGATCCCGGACACGGAGGTAAAGAAACCGGTGCTGTCGGTCCGACGGGTTACACAGAAAAAGAGATTAATTTGCTTATGTCTAAATTAATTAAACGGGAGTTAGAAAAATTGGGGGCAACAGTTTATTTAACCAGAGAAACGGACATTGATTTATCCCTACCGGCACGGGTAGAGATGATTAATAATCTGCAACCAACCCTAGCAATATCAGTTCACTATAATGCTTTACCTGATGATGGAGATGCCTTAAATACTCAAGGAATTGGCATATTTTGGTATCATCCCCAAGCAGCGGATCTATCGGTTTTTCTCCACGATTATTTAACTAAAAATCTTAACCGTCCTTCCTATGGAGTATTTTGGAATAATTTAGCTTTAACTCGTCCCTATAGTAGTCCTTCATTGTTATTAGAGTTAGGATTTATGAGTAATCCTCAAGAATTTGAATGGATTACCGATACTCAGGCACAAAAACAATTAGCGCAAGTTTTAGCCGCCGGAATTAGCCAATGGTTTCAACAATCTGGGGTAATCGCTTCCAGTTAAGATTTAATGGCAAGCGGAGGGAGATAAGCTTAAATCTTTGTGAAAAACCAAGCCCTAGCTGAAAAGCCGGTGATAGGATTTTCTGGAGTCTTTATTGTAATCTGAGGAAATTAAATCAAGTTCATGGAAAAAATGTTACCAGTGAACAGCAATCGGACAAAATAACTGCTAGATTACAAGGTATAGTCCATCACTCTCTGGTAGATATTCAAACAGCGATCGCTCTGTGAGAAAAATCTCTGGATTAGCCAACAACTAAAGATAGTTTACCTGAAAATTTCCCAACAATTCACGCCCTTATAGACAACTTGCTCGCAGCCCCCCTTATTAAGGGGGGATTAAGGGGGGATCAAAACCACCTTATTAAGGGGGGATTAAGGGGGGATCAATTGCCCACCTCAAGGTTGGGGTGAGTGAATTAAATTCCACCCTCGTTATTATTCTTCTCTACCCATGACTAACTCTTTATATATCAGCACGACGGCAACGGGAAGCGGTAAAGCGTTAGTAGCTTTAGGAATTATTGACTTAATTCTCCGCAAAACTAATAAAGTTGCTTTTTTCCAGCCAATTGTTCTCGACTGTTCCCAAGGTCATCGGGACGAAGACATTGACTTAATCCTCAATTATTTTAAATTAGAACAAACCTACGAAGAGGCCTTTGGTTTATGTTATGACGAAGTTAAGGATTTATTGGTACAACAAAAATTTGATGAAATCATCGAAAGAATTATCAAAAAGTTTAAAAACTTAGAAAAAAAATATGATTTTATCCTCTGTGAAGGTTCCGATTATCTGCAAGAAAATTCCGCCTTTGAATTTGAACTAAATACAGAAATCGCCAAAAATCTCGGCCATCCCATCTTAATATTAGGTAATGCCTACCAGCGCAGTATCGAAGATGCCCTTAGTCCGATCCTGATTTCCTGCGACACCTACCAAGATAAAGGTTGTACGGTGATTGGGATTATTATCAATCAAGCTGAAGAGGAAAAAATAGGGGAATTACGGAAAACCCTGACTAAAATTTTTCCCCCCCAAGAATATGCTCTAGGAGTGATTCCCCACAATGCCAAACTGAGCAGCCCGCGAGTGGCAGAAATCGCCCAACAATTACAGGCAAAAGTTCTCTACGGACAGCAGAGATTAGACAGTTTAGCTAGTAACTTTCTGGTGGTGGCCATGCAGATGCAAAATGCCCTAGAGCGGTTAAAAGAAGATAGTTTAATTATCACCCCTTGGGATCGCGGCGATGTGATTATCGGGATGTTACAGGCCCACCAATCGGCCAATTATCCCCAATTAGCCGGTATAGTCTTAACAGCAGGTCATAACCTCAATCCTTCGATCGCCCGTTTAATTGAAGGTTTGCCCGATCCCTTACCGATTCTCTCCGTCACCACCGATACCTACACCACGGCCGAACGCATCCACCAAGTGCGGACCACCCTGACCTCGACCGACTACGATAAAATTAACCTCAGTCTGCAGCTTTTTCACAGTAACATCAATCTCGATCGCCTAGAAGCGCAAATTCACACTTTGCGGACCCAGGGGATTACCCCGAAGATGTTCACCTATAATCTCGTACAACAGGCCAAAGCGCAAAAACGGCACATCGTTTTGGCCGAGGGTACTGAACCGCGCATCCTCCAGGCAGCCACAGTTTTAATCGAACAGGATATCGTCGATTTAACCCTCTTGGGACAACCGGACGAGATCGAAATAGTGATTAAAAAACATGGTATCACTCTCGATCTCGATCGCCTGCAAATTATTAACCCCGTGGCTAGTCCCCATTTTGAAAGCTATGTGCAGACCCTCTACGAAGCGAGAAAAGCCAAGGGAATGAACCTCGATATGGCCCGGGATTATGCTCAGGATGTCTCCTATTTTGGCACTTTAATGGTGTATCAAGGCGATGCTGATGGTATGGTATCGGGGGCAGTGCATACAACTCAACACACGATTCGGCCTGCACTCCAGATTATCAAAACTAAGCCCGATTGTGCGATCGTCTCCTCGGTCTTTTTTATGTGTCTAGAGGATCGAGTCTTGGTCTATGGGGATTGTGCGGTGAATCCCGACCCCAGTGCCGAGGAATTAGCCGAAATCGCCCTATCTTCTGCCGAAACCGCCCAAAAATTCGGAATTGAACCGCGAATCGCCCTGCTTTCCTATTCTTCGGGTCAATCGGGCCAGGGAGAAGACGTGGAAAAAGTACGACGAGCGACCAAAATCGCTAGGGAAAAACGCCCCGATTTGAAGCTAGAAGGGCCGATTCAGTACGATGCGGCCGTGGATAAGGAAGTAGCTGCCCAAAAAATGCCGGGGTCAGAGGTGGCGGGCCAAGCGACGGTGTTTATTTTTCCTGACCTGAATACAGGTAATAATACTTATAAAGCCGTGCAGCGGGAAACGAAAGCTTTAGCGATTGGTCCAATCCTACAGGGATTAAAAAAACCCGTCAATGATCTCAGTCGCGGTTGTACCGTTCCCGATATTATCAATACGGTGGTAATCACGGCAATTCAATCCCAATCTTTTTGAGTTATAGTCATTTCATAGTTACTAATTCTGTACGCAAACGTCGCACTTTGAATCAGCTTTGTACGCTTTGACCCGTACAGGGCTAACTACAAGCCTCTCTATCGGATTCTTGCTAAATGCAACCTCTCCGACTACCTTTCTCCCTATATTTAA
>NZ_JADBUE010000172.1:0-35086 GCF_020245805.1 Microcystis sp. M179S2
AAACCGCCGACACCATCGGTCAAAGCAGGGAGGCATCGCGGCTGGGGTTGTCTCTTTCATCGCCGATTTTTCAACGTAAAGTGCTTACTCTTTAACGATTATACTCGATTTGATCTTTATTTGGCGTTTAAGTCCCACTAGCCAAAATAAATAAGACGCTAAACTATCTCCCGGTAACGCATAAAAAAACGTTCATCTGTTGTGACCATTGGACAACTTTTTATGCAATGCAAAAGCCCGATAAACACAATCATAAACCGTCTGTTGGATTCTCACAGCAATCTCTCCAGCTAAAGGAACTAACTGACTGGATTGATAAATTTGCGATAGATGTAACTAAGGATAATCCGACCAGGGAACTAAGGGCTAAAGATTTTAACAACATTTTCCTGTCCTCTTGCTGCTGGGTGCAATGAAAACATTTTCCTTATGATAATTTCTGGAAATCTTGTCAACAGACAGCCCGTCAAACTTTAATTTTTGTTGCGGATAAGAAAAACCATCTACTAATTAAAGATAATAATTATTTACTTATCTAACATTTTATCTAATCTTTCCTGAATCAATAAAGCCAGGGAAGAACGCAGAAAAAATAAACCAAATAACCCGGCTAAACTGAAGGGAATAATGGCTAGTTTGCTATAGTTAGTGCCTAATAAAAATATGGCTGAGATAATGCTAAATCCCAATAGACAGACATTAATTAATACTTTAATTCCCAGATAAATTCTTTTCAGAAGTCGTTCATTTTCCCGTGACTTAACTTGAAAAACTAAATTTCCTCGCTCGATTTTTTCCTCTAATTGACGGATCATTCTCTCGTTTTTATTACCTTTTTGCCATTGCTGTTTAAGAAAAGTGCGCGCTTGATTAGCTAGGGTAAGCATGGTGTTGGTAGTTCCTCCCGATACCGCTAGACTTTTCACAAAAGGTTGACTAGCTGCTAATAAATTATACTGGGGATCTAAGGAGCGGGCAATCCCATCCAAAGTGGTGACAGATTTAATAATAAAAGTCATTTGTGGAGGTAAGCGAAAAGGTTGCTGTTTAAACATTAAATACACTTGATCGCTAATTTTTTCAAAGGCCCTCACATCTACCGGTTTATCGCGAAATTCCTCTAAGAGAAACTGCACGATATTTCGCACGGGTTGCAGCTCTGCAACGGGTTCAATTAACCCCATATACATCAAGGTTTTTAAGACTGTTTCCGTATCCTTTCTCAAGATAGCGAAAAAGGTTTCGATCATTTGATCTTTAGCGACGGACTTTAACTCGAACATCGTGCCGAAATCGTAGAAAATTAACTCCCCTTCCTGACTAACTGCCATATTACCCGGATGGGGATCCGATTGGAAAAAACCATCCTGTAATAGTTGTTTGAGATAGGAACAGATACCCAGTTGGATAATCCCATCTACGTTAATACCATTAGCTAGTAAAGTCTCTCGATCATCAACTTTAATCCCCGGCACATACTCCAAAGTTAAGACCCTGCGGGTGGTATATTGCCAGTAAACTAAAGGAACTTTTACCTGAGGATAATTCTTAAAATTTTCCCGAAAGCGATCGGCATTTTTGCCCTCATGAATATAATCGATTTCTTGAAAGAGTAGCTCAAAGAATTCTTGGTAGATAGCTTCTAAATTATATTTTTTCACCACGGGGAAAATATTTAACCAACGGGTGAGACGATGCAACAATTCAAAATCGAGATTAAATAGTCCTTCCAGATTCGGTCTTTGCACCTTAATAACGACTTCTTCCCCACTTAATAACCGCGCTCGATGCACTTGTCCTAAACTGGCACAAGCGAGGGGAGACACGGTAAAACTTGCAAATAAATTATCTAGGGTTTGTCCTAATTCTGTTTCAATAACTCGGATCGCTTCTTGACTATTAAATTCGGGAACTCGATCCTGTAATTGGGTTAATTGTTCGATATATTCGAGCGGAATTAAATCTGCTCGCGTCGATAAAGATTGTCCAATTTTAATAAAAGTTGGTCCCAAATTCATGAGGCGATCAACTAACCATTTCGCTCTCCTTTGCCGTTTTTTGCCCCCATTAGCCCCCGTTAAACGATCCCAGAGCAAAAAAGTCAAAAACTGCATTGTAAAGCTAAATATCTCCAATTGACGAACAATCGGCGCTCGCAAGCTTTGCTGCCAATGTAAAGATTTGGGGGAATCAAAGGGAGTAAGCATCAGTTATCAGTTATCAGTTATCAGTTATCAGTTATCAGTTATTAGTTATCAGTTATCAGTTATCAGCAAAACCGATCTACAGCGTTTCTCGTCAAGGTGAAGTATAAATTAAACCTTGCCGAAGTAAAAACTCCAGTCGCAAAAATGTACCTCATCTATCTGAGAAACGCTGTCAAGTATCCCCTTCCCGTTTGCGAATTCGCCGCTAAAAATCCTGATTTTCAGCTTTTAATCTCTGGGACGGGGTAAACCCAGATCTACCGCTAGACGATGACTGCAAGCAAAACCAGAAAAGGCCACCGCATTTAATCCTTGACCGGGGAAGGTACTGTCTCCCACACAATAAAGATTAGGAATAGCTGTGCGATTAAAGGGCATTCCTAATAAACCTAACAGTTTTCTTCGCGGTATTGGGCCGTAACTGCCATCGATTCTATTCAAAAAGCGGCGATGGGTGCGGGCCGTGCCAATTTCGATATAATCTAATCCTGTATCTAGTTTGGGAAAGAGTTTTTTCAGGCGCTCGATGAGACGATGAGCAGCGGCCTCTTTTTTCTGTTGATATTCTTGGGGGGGCAGTTTTTGCCATTGATCAATCCAGCTAGGGGTGAAAGTATGAATGATATGATGGTCCGGGGGTGCGAGGGAGGGATCGAGTAAGGTAGGAATAGAAACAAAGATAGTTCCCTGTTCTGCTTCCATATTTTCCCAATCTTCTAGTAAAATATGGTGACATTCGCTTCCTGACGGTAATACATCGGCCTTGACTCCCAGATGCAAACTGAGGAAACTGGGGGATTTTTGATAGCGTTTTTGCCAATTTTTTTCACTGCGGGGGAGAGATTCCGGGGGGAGTAGTTTCTCGAAGGTATCCCAACGGGTGGCATTAGAAACAATCTTTTTAGCGTAATATTCCTTACCATTGGTCAATCTTACCCCGATCGCCCGTCCTGCATCTAAAATAATCTTATTCACTCTCGCTTGATACTGGATTTCACCACCAGCTTTTTCCAATCCCGCGACTAACTTGAGAGCAATCTGTCCTACTCCCCCTCGGGGATAGTTAATTCCGCCGTAATGGCGATCGCTAAAGACCATTCCCGCATTAATCATCGGAGTGCGATCGGCGGGTACTACCGACCAACAATAACATTCCATATCGATAAATTTCAATAATTTCGGGTCTTTAATATATTTTCTGGCCACATCTCCCGCATTTTGGGGTAAATACTTGACCAATCCCAAACAGGATAAAGGATGCTGGAAAAAAACCCTAGTCAGATAGCGGGGTTCTTCCAATGATAGTAAATCCATACTATTGAGGCAATTAAACACCTGCCAGCATTCATCGTAAAAGCGCCGGATACCGGTTTTTTCTGCGGGAAAATGGCTAATTAATTCCTGTAAAAATTGTTCGTAGTCGCGATGAACTTTTAAGTCTAATCCGTCCGGGAGATGATAATGAATCTGGACGGGATCGGCAATGGTTTCGATACTCATATCCACCGCTGCCAAAGCTTTGGTTAAGAGGTTAGTCGTCCCCTTTTTGCCAAAACCAAAAATCATCGAAGCACCCACATCAAAACGATAACCCTCTCGTTCAAAATAACCTGCGCTGCCCCCCGGAATCAGATAACTCTCTAAAACTAAGACTTTTGCCCCTTTTGCCGCTAATTGCGTCGCTGTCACCAATCCCCCGATTCCCGACCCAATCACGATCGCATCGTACTGATTACTCATAACTTGACTCGATAAATTTTTGTGTCAATTCTTGATTTTAACCTTGACTAGCGGTGATTTATCGGCTAGTTTGCGGGAGCAGAAAATTTTTGGGGAGAGATGAAAAGTTGGTCAAAGGAAAAAAAGTCTTGACAAATCCCGCCACTTGACATAGTTAGATTTGGGTGATATCATCTCCGGAAAGACGGGCAGCTCGGCAGCTCTACTGTTATCAAGAATATTAGCTCTTCTCGTTTCTGTGTGGAAGCAAGAAGAATAGGGATAATTTTCTGGAAAGATAGTCTTCAAAGCCTTGCCTAGCAAGACTACTAGAAACGATAAACACTGATTATCACACCAAGTCGGGGAGAGCCAAACATCATTTTACTTAAAATTAATTAATCAATTGGATAATGTATAGAAAACTGGCCAACAAAATCCTTAAATTAGCTAATTCCCTATCTAGGTCATCGAAGCGCTCTCTTTTAATGGTCACCGATTGCCTTATTTTTTGTCTAACCATATATCTAGCCTTCTATCTTAGGTTTAATCTTAGCCTCGAATATCAGCAAATTAGACCTTTTTTAGGGGAAATATTGGGCTTAATTGCCATTAAAACTCTAGTTTTCTATCTCAAAGGTATTTACAGTCCCGTAGTACGTTATACAGGGTTAGAGTTTCTTTCGTCGGTACTGCAAGCGGTTCTCTATAGTTCAGGGGTTTTAATCAGTCTGGCCTACTTTCAAAGGGATGCCTTTTTGCCGCGTTCAGTCCTGATTATCGACGCATTGTTAACCCTAGTATTGGTTATCGGGGTGAGATTATTGATTCGTTCTGTCTTTCACCGTCTTAACATTTACGTCAGTAGTGTGGATAGGGAACCGACAATTGTTATCTATGGTGCGGGGGTTGTGGGTTGTCAATTAGCACGTTCCCTACAAAATGACCCCCACTATCGTTTATTGGCCTTTGTTGATGATAATCCCGATTTGCAGCAGCGAGTTATCCAAGGCATTAGGGTTTATTCCCCCTCTCAATTGGCACTACTGCACCAAAAAAGGGCCTTTAACTGGGTTATTCTCGCTATTCCGAATGTAGCCAAGGCCAAAAAGCGGCAAATCATCGAAAGTCTAGAAACTTTACCCATCGTCATTAAAACCGTCCCTCCCCTCTCAAAAATTTTATCGGGAGAAGCGGCCATCAATCAGATTCGCAGTGTCGATGTCTCGGAATTATTAGGACGGGAAGAAATTCTACCCCATCCCGAACTTTTGGGAAAAAATGTCACGGGTAAAGCGGTGTTAGTCACCGGGGGTGGCGGTTCCATCGGTTCGGAATTATGCCGACAAATCGCCTTCCTCAAGCCAAAATGCTTGGTAATCTACGAATTAAACGAGTTTTCCCTCTACAAAATCGATCTCGATTTAAGTGAAAATTATGCCGATTTACGCAAGTATGCCTATCTAGGCAATGTTCTCGACCGCAATCATCTGGCCCGAGTCATCCAACAACACCAGATTGAGACAATTTATCACACGGCCGCCTATAAGCACGTTCCCCTTGTGGAAGCCAATGCTAGTCAAGGGATTTACACTAATGTTTGGGGAACCTTAAATGTCGCTCAGACCGCGATCGAGAATTCAGTTAGTAATTTAGTTCTCATTTCCACCGATAAGGCCGTCAGACCGACTAACATTATGGGGGCCAGTAAACGCTGTGCTGAGTTAGTTATACAAGCTTTGGCCGCTTTACCCGACACTTCCACCTGTTGCGCTATCGTCCGCTTTGGCAATGTTCTCGATAGTAGCGGTTCCGTGGTGCCGCGTTTCCGGGAACAAATCGCCCAACGTAAGAATATTACCCTCACCCATCGCGATATTATTCGCTATTTTATGTCTATTCCCGAGGCGGTGCGTTTGGTTATACAAGCAGGAGCCATGGCCCGAGGGGGTGAGGTATTCCTGTTAGATATGGGTGAACCGGTAAGAATTTACGATTTGGCCCTACAGATGATTCGTTTAAGTGGCTTGGAATTAGGGCAAGATATTGATATTGAAATCACGGGATTAAGACCAGGGGAAAAACTCTACGAAGAATTATTAATCGATACCGATAAAGCTCGTCCCACCGCTCATCCAAAGATTTTTTGCGCTCATGAACACTTTCTTGCTTGGGAAAAATTACAAATCAAATTAGAGCAATTGCTTAATTCTATTCAACTTAATGACCGTCAGGGCTTAGTTAAATCTCTACAAGATTTAGTTCCCGAATACCGGCCTCCGCAGCCAATGGCAAGTAATTTGTCAAGTCAAAAGTGAAAAAGAGGAGTTTTAGCGAGTGCATCCCACATTTGCAGAAATACCGACAATTAGCAATTATCAGTGACTCTTAAATTAGTACAAAAATATGAACAATCGCGTGTAAGCATCCCACCGAAAAACTAATGCGCTCCGGGGTTTGGGCCCCAACGGGGGGTTTGGGTAGGGTTGATTCATGAATCAACCCTACTATCACTCAACCCTAGGGTTGAGTGATAAAACCGAAAGTAACGCCCAATTTTAGGAGAAAGTTTCCCCTTAAAAATCCCAAATTAGTAGATTTACAAAAATGAGATGCACCCGTTTTAGATATCCTCTTTTTCACCAAATTTATTAATCTAATTGAACCGAATGCTCTTGTTTTAATTGCTTTTGGATAGCTTTTACCGTCTGCTCAATTTTATTGATTCCGCGAGAAGAAGGCCGATTTACTCTATCAGCTAGAGGAGAAGTTTGTTGAATAGCAATGCTTAAATAAAGAGGAAAAGCGAGGGTAAAGGCTAAAAAAAGACGTTGTAACATAATCCACTCCCACAAAAGTTTTTCAGCGATTATTTTAGCCGGCTGAAACTTTTACCAGAATAACGACTAACTAGGAAAATTTCAGCTAGTTTGTGACAGTCCGGCAATTGGTGGGGCAATCCTAAAGAATTAGCGCTGAAACCCTCAACCCTAGACCGAGAGTCTGATAGATTGATCTAGAAACATGATCGATCGCCCTATCTATGCACAAAATTCCAGTTACTGTGATCACGGGTTTTCTGGGTGCGGGAAAAACTACCCTCATCCGTCATCTACTGCAAAATAATCAAGGCCGACGGGTGGCCGTTATGGTCAATGAATTCGGAGAAGTGGGAATTGATGGTGATTTATTGAAAAGTTGTCAGACCTGCGACGACAACCCCAACGATAATATTGTGGAATTGACCAACGGTTGTCTGTGCTGCACAGTACAGGAAGAATTTCTCCCCACCATGCAGAAATTGCTAGAGCGACGGCAACAGTTGGATTGTATGCTGATCGAAACTTCGGGGTTAGCTTTACCTAAACCTCTGGTTCAAGCTTTTCGCTGGCCGGAAATCCGCAACGGTGCGACGGTGGACGGAGTAATCACCGTGGTGGATGGTTTTGCTGTCGCTAGGGGTCGTCTGGTGGCGGATTTGGACGCTTTAACGGCACAAAGGCAAGCAGACCCCAATTTAGAACACGAAACGCCCATTGAGGAGTTATTTGAGGATCAGTTAGCCTGCGCTGACCTGGTACTCTTAACTAAAACCGATCTCATCAGCGAAATCGAATTAGAAAAAATTATTAGTTGGCTGAAAACACAACTGCGATCAACGGTCAAAATAGTTACTTGTGCCGATGGACAAATTAGCCCCGATGTGCTATTGGGATTTAATGCCGCCGTCGAGGATAATTTAGCTAGTCGTCCTAGTCATCATGATCACGAGGAAGAACACGATCACGATGAGGAGATCAATTCTGTGCAGTTTTGCCTCGATTCTCCCGTAGATGCCCGAATTTTGACCCAACGGCTCAAAGAATTGGTGGCCCGAGAAGAAATCTATCGGGTCAAGGGATTTGTTAACGTGGCCAATAAACCGATGCGTATGGTGTTACAGGGAGTCGGCGATCGCTTTGATTCTTTCTTCGACCGACCCTGGCAATCCACGGAAATGCGGCAAACTCGCTTGGTCTTTATCGGCCGCTCCCTCGATAGTCAGAGAATCGAGCAGGCCTTAACTAGGGTTTGCTGAATAAATGTGAAATGTAGGCAAGGTAAGAGTTTTGTGGCTTTTCTCGCTCCCACAGGTGCAAGATTTTGAGAGAATCGTCGTTCAAAACCTTGCGTCTTCATCGGCCCGCGTCCTGTAGGGGCGAAGCATTCGGGCAATAACCTATCGGTGAAACTGGAGATTTTCTAACCGAATGCTTCGCCCGTACTTTTTGCCGCAAACCCTAACTAGGGTTTGCGGCAAAAAGTTTTTCGTGGGGGTGTGGGGTAGGGAGATTATTTTTATTTATTCTCCCTTCTCCCCCTCTACAATAATTACTCGCAGCCAGAAATACGTTGGGTACTATCATACTTTGTGCTTTTTGTCAAAAAAAATTTTTTTTTGCAATAAAACTACACAAAAAAAAGATCATCGTTGTGGGTGAAATTGACTGATTTGACCGTCTTAATTAGGATCACATTCTAGGTGTGGCAAGGGTTTCAACCATTGCTGCCCAAAAAAGCACAGAATAACCCATTATGAAATTCAGTAAAATCGCTGTAACCATTGTAACATCGTTGTTAAATAAAAATCTTTCTCAATTAATTCTTAAGAATTTGTAAATATTGCGGAATGTTAATTTAAATATTCTCAAGTTTTTGCAGTCAATAAATAATTTTTGCTTATCTTTGATCAACAGAGGCAGTCCCAATGAAAAAATTTTCACCCCACAGATGAAAGAGGTTTCTTTCCCTACACCCTACACCCCACACCCTACACCCCACACCCCACACCCCACACCCCACACCCCACTGAAAAAGCTCCGGCGTTCAATCGCCCGGATAGATGGTCGGGGATTTGGGTTAGGGTAGTAAAAGATACAGATTACCCACCCTTCCAGACCAACAATTATGACGAACACCAGTAACCCGCTGCTTGCCGGTCAAGGATTACCGGCTTTTGACCAAATCCAACCCGGCCTGATTGTCCCTGGGATGACGCAACTTTTGCAGGAACTGGCCAGAGAATTAACCGATCTAGAAGCGCAGATTGCTCCCACCTGGAAAAAATTAGTCGAACCCCTCACCCGGATCGAAGAACGTTTAAGCTGGAGTTGGGGGATTATCGGTCATCTGATGGGGGTAAAAAATAGCCCGGAATTGCGTCAAGCTTACGAAACCGTACAACCACAGGTAGTCGAGTTTATTAGCCGTTTAAGCCAAAGTAAACCCATTTATGAGGCATTCTCGTCCCTGCGCCAAGGAGAAAGCTGGGGGCAATTAGACGAGGCACAACAGCGCATTGTCGAAGCTTCCCTGCGGGATGCCCAATTGGCTGGGGTGGGATTAGCAGGGGAGAAAAAAGACAGATTTAACGCGATTCAACTGGAATTAGCGGAAATCACCACGAAATTTTCTAATAACCTCCTCGATGCCACCAAAGCTTTTCAACTGAAACTAACAACCCCAGAAGATATCGCCGGTTTACCCCCTAGTCTCCTCAGTTTAGCCGCCCAAACCGCCCGGGGCCAGGGGGAAACTAACGCCAGCAACGAAACCGGCCCCTGGGTGATTACCCTCGATTTTCCCAGTTATTTCCCCTTTATGAAGTACAGCGATAATCGGGAATTGCGGGAAAAACTCTATAAAGCCTACGTTAGTCGGGCTGATCTGGGAGAATTGGATAATAATCCCTTAATCGATCGCATTTTGCAACTTCGTCAGGAACAGGCCCATCTTTTAGGTTATAGTACCTACGCCGAGGTCAGTCTTGCCAGGAAAATGGCCAATTCTGTGGATGAAATCGAGAAATTGCTTGACAATTTACGCCAAGTAAGCTATGAAGCGGCAAAACAGGATTTAGAGGCCTTAAAAACTTTTGCGGGAACCGACGATCTCAAGCATTGGGATATAGCCTATTGGTCAGAAAAACAGCGTCAGGCCAAGTTCAACTTTAGTGCCGAGGAATTACGCCCCTATTTCCCCCTACCACGGGTTTTAGAAGGCATATTTAGCCTCGCTAAACGGATTTTTGGGGTAGAAATTATCGCTGCCGACGGTAAAGCACCTATCTGGCATCCTGATGTGCGTTATTTCCAGATTAACGACGAAAAGGGCGAAAAAATCGCCTATTTCTACCTCGATGCCTACAGTCGTCCCGCCGAAAAACGCGGCGGCGCTTGGATGGATGTCTGTATCGGTCGCGCCAAAACCGGTGCCGAGGTGCGTTTACCTGTGGCTTATTTAATCTGCAATCAAACGCCTCCAGTGGACGGAAACCCCAGTTTAATGACCTTTGAGGAGGTAACTACCCTATTTCACGAATTTGGCCACGGTTTACAGCATATGTTAACCACTGTGGATTATTCTGGCGCGGCGGGTATTAATAACGTTGAGTGGGACGCGGTGGAATTGCCCAGTCAATTTATGGAAAATTGGTGTTATGATCGCCCTACTTTAATGAGTATGGCCAAACACTACGAAACCGGCGCCACTCTCCCCGAACATTACTACCAAAAACTGCTTCTAGCTAAGAATTATATGAGCGGTTCGGCTATGCTGCGTCAGTTACATTTGTCTTTAGTAGATTTGGAATTACACCATCGTTATCAACCCAATGGCGGCGAAACTCCTAAACAAGTCAGACAGCGTTTAGCGGCGACGACGACAATAATTCCTCCTCTACCGGAAGATGCTTTCTTGTGTTCTTTTGGGCATATTTTCGCTGGCGGTTATGCGGCGGGTTACTATAGTTATAAATGGGCAGAAGTTCTCAGTGCCGATGCTTTTGCCGCTTTCGAGGAAGTGGGATTAGATAACGAAGAAGCAGTGAAAGCGATCGGTCGTCGTTTTCGCGATACTGTTTTAGCTATGGGGGGAAGTTCCCATCCTATGAATGTTTTTAAAGCTTTCCGCGGTCGCGAACCTAGTACCGAGCCTCTCCTCCGTCATAGCGGCTTATAAAAGTAACCAAACACTTTTCTTTGTGGTGCGTTACGGCAATATTTAGCTCTTGATTTTTTCCCTAAAAACAAGGGATTGTCTGACGCACCCTACTTAAATCTATTGTGATAAGTAGGTAGGCGTTAAAAGTTGTCAGACACCCCCCTTATTAAGGGGGGCAGGGGGGATCCCCCCGCCTATCGGCACCCCCCTTATCAAGGGGGGCAGGGGGGATCGAACCTAAAATCCATTTTTAATTTAATTATAACCAGCTACTTAGCATATCAGGAAAAAAGTTAACTAACAGGAGGAAACTGTAATGAGTATCGCATTTTTTCAAGATATTATCGAATCGGTAGAGAGTCTATCCATTGAAGACCAAGATTATTTGTTTGAGCTAATTCGTAAAAGACGCATTGAGAAACGCCGGGAGGAGATGGCTAAAAATGGCGAAGAAACCTTAAAATCTTTAGCAATGGGAACAGCAAAAAAAGGCAGTGCTGAAGAGATAATGGCTTATTTGTTAGAGGATGAAGAAGAATGAAATTAGTTGCTGACAAAAGCTTTAAAAGAGCTTTTCAACGCTTAATCAGCAAAAATCCTCAACTACAAAGCAAGGTATCAGAGGTTCTACATTTGTTAGCGGATAACCCCTTCACTCCTTCTTTAAAATCTCATAAGCTGACAGGTAGATTAGAAGGTTATTGGTCATGTTCTGTTAGTTATGATTGCCGTATTATTTTTACTTTTCGTAAAGATACTGATTCAGGAGAAACTTTAATTGTTATAGTCGATATTAGAAAACACGATCAAGTTTACTAATTTATCTCTTTAATTTGTTCTTTCTTATCAATTGTATAATCACAGTCAGTCCAGTAGGGTGCGTTAGCGTAGCGTAACGCACCAAAAACCTTTCTTTGTGGTGCGTTACGGCAATATTTAGCTCTTGATTTTTTCCCTAAAAACAAGGGATTGCCTAACGCACCCTACTTAACTTAACTGCTGAAACAATCCAGTAGTAACGCACCAAAAACTAAATTATGACTCTTAAACTATATTATTGTCCTTGAGTAAAAAATGCAAGTTGTAGCCGTGCAAAGTATAAACAATTTTTGCTGATTAAATTAAATGAAGTCCTAGAAGCTCTTAACAAATTTTACATCGTTGGCTATAATGGTCTTCGCAAGGAAATTTTGGCTACCCTCACCGAGGTGGGAATTAATGAAGTCGAAGGTGAAGATAAGGAAACCAAGAACAATATATCCCAAAAGTTATGGGAATTTTTCACAAAAATAGTTCCAGAAAAAGCACAAAAGATTAATCCGCCAATTAGTCTCCTTGTAAATATGGATAAGCTTGCAGAAATGTTCAAAATTTTACCTCCAGGTAATTAACAAAAAAGGGTTGCTATCATATTTAAATCTTAGATTTTGGTGTGTTACACTTCGCTAACACACCCTACTGTATATTTTTATTAAGAATTATCCGTCCCTTGTAACATTAAATCTTAATTCTTAACAAATTACCCTAGATTCTCAGAGAAAAACTGATTATAATAAAGGGAACTGAACAGAACTGCTCGATCGATAGATAACTGATTAATTAAAGTTTTATTACTTTTGATGGCCTGGGATTAAGAGAAGTAAATTTATTCTCGATCGCCCCCTGAAAGTGAGAAGAAATAGTTTTAATAAACAAAGAGTTTTCAACTTGGCAAAAATCCTCTGGGGGCAATACACATGGAAGTTATAACCGAGACAATTAACCCAACTTCGCTCGAACGGGAACCGATCCATCTCTATAACCGAATTCAACCGCACGGGGTGCTTTTAGTTCTCAGCGAACCGGAGCTAAAAGTCAGCCAAACTAGCAGTAATAGCCGCAGTTTATTGGGTATTTCTCCGGGGGAAATTATCGGTAAAACCCTAGAGGAAATCTTCGATCCCTTTCAGATCGATCCTCTAAAATCAGCCATAGAAAATAACGATTTTGATGCTATCAATCCCTCCAAAATTTGGGCGCGGGTTAAAGGGGATGATTTTGCCGTCTTTGATGCTATTTTTCACCGCAACGCCGAACAAATGCTGATTTTAGAGTTAGAACCAGCTATTTCCTATGAAAACATTCCTTTCCTGAGTTTCTATCACCTAGCCAAAACTTCGATCGATAAACTTGAAGCTACCCGTAGCCTGAAAGATTTCTGTAATATCATCGTTAAAGAAGTCAGAAAAATGACAGGATTCGATCGAGTTATGTTATACAAATTCGACGAAGAAGATAACGGTGATGTGATAGCAGAAGACAAAATAGAGCAACTAGAACCCTATCTCGGTTTACGTTATCCCGCTTCCGATATCCCTCTCCCGGCACGAAATTTATTAAGTGCTAATTGGATTCGACAGATTCCCGATGCTACCTCTGAACCCGTCGATCTAGTGCCTAGTCTTCATCCCGAAACCCAACAACCCTTAAATTTAACCCTGTCCAGTCTTAGAAGTGCTTCTCCCTGTCATTTAGAATACCTGCATAACATGGGAGTGGGAGCATCTCTAACGATTTCTCTGATTGAAAATAAACGTCTCTGGGGTATTATTGCCTGTCATCACCGCACCCCTAAATATGTACCCTACGAACTCCGTAAAGCCTGTGAGTTCTTAGGAAGGGTAATTTTTTCGGAAATATCGGCACGGGAAGAAACCGAGGATTATGACTATCGAGTAAAATTAAACTTTGTGCAATCGCAATTAATCGATTATATGGCTGAAGCTAATAACTTTATTGATGGATTAATTGCCCATAAACCGAATCTTCTTGATCTAACTAAAGCCACGGGAGCCGCTATTTGTTTAGGCGGCAATTATACCTTAATTGGAGTAACACCGAGCGAAGAAGAACTAAATTATCTGATTACTTGGCTAGAAAAAAACGTCCATGAAGATGTTTACTATACCAATTCCTTACCGCGAATTTATGCCGATGCGGGTAAGTTTAAAGACATTGCCAGTGGTTTACTAGCAATTCCCATTTCTAAACGTAATTATCTCCTCTGGTTTCGTCCGGAAGTAATTCAAACCGTGAACTGGGGTGGTGATCCTGCTAAAGCGATCGAAACGACTGCCATAGATGGTGATATTCGTCTCTGTCCGCGTAAATCTTTCTCCCTCTGGAAAGAAACTGTTCGTCTCAAATCTTTACCCTGGAAAGCAGTAGAAATCAACGCGGCACTAGAATTACGAAAAGCGATCGTCAATATCATCTTAAAACAAGCCGATGAATTGGCGCGTTTAGCGCGGGATTTGGAACTATCAAACGCCGAATTAAAAAAATTCGCCTACGTCGCTTCCCACGATTTACAGGAACCCCTCAATCAAGTCGCCAACTATGTGCAGTTGCTAGAAATGCGCTACACCGAAGAACTGGACGAAGATGCTAAAGAATTTATTACTTTTGCCGTCGAAGGTGTCAGTTTGATGCAAACATTAATAGATGATGTGCTGGCTTACTCAAAAGTGGATATGCAGGCGGTAGAGTTTAATACCATCGATGCTAATCTGGCACTGGAAAAAGCTCTCGCTAACCTGAAAGGGAGAATTCAAGAAAGTCAAGCTATAATCACCGTTGATCCCTTGCCAATTGTCATGGCAGATAAAACCCAGTTAATGCAATTGTTCCAAAATCTCATCGGTAATGCCATTAAATTCCGGGGAAAAGCAACCCCCACTATTCATATTGCTGCCCAACGTCAAGAGGAGGAATGGCTGTTCTCTGTCACCGATAATGGAATTGGTATCGATCCCCGATTTTCCGAACGCATTTTCGTGATTTTCCAACGACTACACACCCGCGACGAGTACCCCGGCACAGGTATGGGTTTGGCGATTTGTAAGAAAATTATCGAGTGTCATCGCGGACGAATTTGGGTAGAATCCCAATTAGGTAAAGGAGCGGTTTTCTATTTTACAATTCCCCTAGGAGGTGACGAGCGTGAGCGCTGGCGAGGACGTGCCACACAAAATTATCTTATTAGTGGAGGACAGCAAAGCTGATATTCGCCTCATCCAAGAGGCATTAAAAACTAGCACCGTCCCGCACGAATTAGTTATCGTTAGGGATGGTGTCAACGCCATGGATTATCTGCGTCGAGAAGGGGAGTATATCGATTCTCCCCGTCCTAATCTGATTCTTCTCGATCTGAATTTACCCAGAAAAGACGGACGGGAGGTGTTAGCGGAAATCAAAAACGATCCCAGTTTAAAAAGAATTCCTGTGGTGGTTTTAACCACTTCTCGCAACGAGGAGGATATTTTTTATAGCTATGAACTGCACGTTAATTGTTATATAACCAAGTCGCGCAATCTCAACGATTTGTTCAAAATTGTCAAAAATATCGAGGCTTTTTGGTTAGAAACCGCTACTTTACCCGGGGAGTGAATCATTATCAGTTATCAGGTTTGAGTTTTCAGTTAATAGTATCAAGTGGCAAGTTCGGAGCTTTCTTTTCACTGTTTACTGTTTACTGGACGGCTACGCCGTGCCTTTGGCAACACTGAAAAATCCTCCCAAATCCCTAACTTCCCAAATCTCTTTAACTCTTGATTAAAAAATGGGACTCTCGCAGGATATAAAAGTTCTTTTAATCGAGGATAATTTAGCCGAAGCTCGATTATTAAAGGAAATTCTTAAGGGTAATGAAAAAAAAGAATTTCATCTGGTTAATGTGTCAAGATTATCCGAGGCTATTTCTTTGTTACAACAAACAGATTTTGATATAATTTTATTAGATCTAACTTTACCAGATAGTCAGGGTTTGCAATCCTTAGCTCCCCTTTTAATTACGGCTCCGAAATTGCCAATCGTGGTTTTAACTAATACTAATGATGATAATTTGGCCTTGCAAGCACTGCGTCAAGGAGCGCAGGATTATTTAATTAAAAGAGAAGTAAGTTTAGAAATTTTAACTCGATCGCTATGTTATGCGATCGAGCGAAAACAGATGGAGGAAGCTTTACGAGAATCGAACGAAGCTTTAAAAGTGAGCGTGATTGAACGCACTAATCAACTGGAAAAAGCTCAGGAATTAAATCAGTTAAAAACTGAATTTGTTTCCATGTTATCCCACGATTTTCGCAATCCTTTAAATAAAATTTTACTCTCGGCTGGATTATTAGAAGAAAGTCGCGATCGGTTGACAAAAGATCAGCAAGTTAGCTATTTTCGCATGATTCGATCGGCCATTAAAGACATGGATCAATTGCTCACAGAAGTGTTATTAATTGGCCGGGCCGATTCCGGGAGATTATACTGTCAATTTGATCCGGTGGATTTGCTGGATTATTGTCAGAAATTGGTAGAATCTTTTACGGTTAAGCCGGAGCCGCAATTAGCAATTATTTTCCAAATTGAGGGCAGCTTAGAAAGAGGACTTTGGGATATAAATTTAATTAAACATATCTTGACAAATTTACTGGGAAATGCTCTCAAATATTCACCACAAGGAAACCCCGTAGAATTTAAGATTATTGTCGAATCCGAGCAGGTAGTCTTTAAAATTATCGATCGAGGAATTGGTATTCCCAGCAAAGATAAAGGAAATTTATTTAAACCTTTTTATCGCGGTAGCAATGTCGATAATATTCAAGGAACGGGATTAGGATTAGCCATTGTCGGACGCTGTGTGGAAGCGCACAAAGGACAAATTTACCTGGAAAGTGAGGAAGGAAAAGGCACAAAGATCACGGTGATTTTACCGATTATTACCGACATTGAACACCTAAATTGAGATGAACAATAGGGTGGAACCAGAATTTTTTTTCTGCTGCCCTCGCTCCCTATCTACCTATTTCTTGGATCAAGGGAACGAACGACAAAAATACCGATGGCTTTGTCCACTTTAGTGATATATTTTTCTAGGTCTTTAGCAATGGTAACTTGACCAGCAGGAGAGGCATGAATTAAGCCAATTTTGCCATCGGGAAAGCGATAAACTAGACCGGTATGGGTGGTATCTAAACCAGGGATATTAGTCACGACACCGATAATATCGCCAGCTTGCAGTTGTGGATAAATATCTTTAATCTTAGCGGTGGGAATATAGGTTAAGGATACACTTTCTAATTGCCGTTCTAACTGTTGAATACAATCGTAATTACTTTGAGTTTTTAACTGGGGATATAGATGGCGGTTTTTGCTGATAAAGTTGAGCTTTTTGTCAAGAGTAATTCCTCCTAATTTGTGAGTAATATTTTCTAGATTGCCTCGTTTTTGGTTGTCATTAATCCAATCGGAAAAGTAATGCAGGCGACTACAATAACCGTCGAGAATACCGTGGCGATAACGCTGATTTAAAACCTGCTGACTAAAAGCAGAATACTGATAATTTTTTAAAGCAAAATTGTGACTCAAAGCGAGAACTGTTTCCACAAAGAGGACACAATCAAACTCTTTTAAAGAGATAAATAATTTTTCTGTAGGAGAGCGATCGAGTAATCCTGCTTGATATTTTGCTCCTAAAAATTGAGTGGCGATATTCTGGATTATATCAGCCATGGCTAGGCGATCAAGTTGTTGATTTTGGGCGTACTGCACCAGTTTTTGATAATTAGGATCGCTTACTTCTTGAGCAAGAATAGTTTCCGATCGAGCTATACTCAAGGGAATTAAAACAGGATTAATTAATAAATAGGGTAAAGTTATCCAATTAAAAAACATTGTTGATCGATTACTGAAAATAATAGGGTTTATCACCGACTAATACACATTAACTATCGGAGTTATCAACTGTTAAAATCTGCCAATGTTAGTTATTATTGCTTCATGTATTTTACTATTTATTCTACATAAAATTATTGTCGATATCCTCAAGTTATTGAGGACGTTTAACCCCACCACGACGTTTAACTTGAAACCCATATAGATAAATTTCAGGTATATTAATTCGACCATCGAGGAGACTTTCCACCACACCCAATTGTATTAGATATTGCATAATTTCTTCAGGTTCCTTAACAGGAGGTTGTTTTTCAGTACTCCAGTGAGTTGAGCGCACAGCCTCTAAAAAAGTTTCTTTTAATATAGGAGCTTCTAACCCTTTTAACTTAGTTTTTAGAGATTCTAACCAAGGATATTCTTCCTGTGCTAATTCTTTAATTCTATCCTCTGAAGTATCCATTAAAGCACTCTGGAGATCAGAGGGTTGTAGAAGGTATAGCTCAGTCAGTTGTTCAAAACTTTCAAAATGTTCTAATCTTTTGGCTGCCGCTTTGTCGAATAATTTTAGAAAAGAGCGAGGAGCAATTCTACCCCCAGTATCCTGAAGATGATTAGGTATCCATCGGTAGGTAATGCCTTTTTTAGGACTAGCTCCCATATATTTACCGATCATTATTTCGATTAATTCTTGAAATAATTGTTCATCACTTCTAACATTCCATCCTAGTTGGGTTGAGCTTTCATAAATTAAATTAGGGATAATCTGTAAATAGTCTCTCATTTCTTGAGCCGAATTAGCTAACCGTTTAATCCAGAGTTGATAGAGCCAAGAAGGTCGCCATTCTAGCCGATGGGATTGTAATTTAGAAGCATCAGGAAATCCCAAAAATTCCTCTCTAAATAGGTCGGTACGAAGAAATATTTTTGGTCGAATTCTCTCCCAACGACGAGAGCGATCGAGCCAAAAAGCTAATAATTCTCTAATCGGATTAGCTAGAGCATTATAAGTAGTCAATAACCGATCTAATTCATCATAAGTAATAAATAGCCAGTGGTCAGAAGTAATTAATCGTTCGTCTAATTTGTCAAGAACATAATTTAGATGTTCAAAATTATCTTTAACTAAAATTCTCCATTCTGATAAAAGCGATAACCTATTTTGAAGAATAGTAGTAATATTTGAATCTAATTCTTGACCTATAATGCTGGCAATATCAGATTCTTTTTCCTGTAAAATGACACCTAAAATCAATCCTAACCAGAAACTACGCCATTCAAGATTAGTAGCGTTTTGCATTTCTTCTTCTATAATTTCTGGTATCGGAAATCGTTTTTCAGTTTTGAGAGTGCGACCAAATCCTGCCATCCATCTGGTCTGATTTAAAGGAGCAAGACCTCGAATATTTAAACTATTAACTAAAGCTTCTCGTCCAGAGGGAATGGCTAGTAAACGAAATAATTCTGTTTTACCCACACCCCGACCACCTTGAATTAATAAAATGCTTGGTTCCAATGCCCGTTTATAATCAACCACAGGCAAGAAATTTTTGAGAAATACTTCTTCATTATCACTTTCCTGTTCGGCTGCTGCTTTTCCGGGAGCAATTTCTCTCATTAATTCCAGTAACTTTTTTTTATCGAATTCAGCCATAATTTTTTACCGATTGTTTATAATCACATCACGTCCAAATAATTGACAAAGCTTTTCAGCAATAGTTTGATAAGGAGAATCGGTCATAACTTTCACGAGATTTGCTAATCTCTCTTTTTCTTCTGGAGTTGAGTCACGAGTCAAGAGGGCAATATCCCCCCGCAGACTATTATCGTAAGGGACAACTATCGGGACAAATGATTCACCAGTATAATTATCATACTTTTCTTGGAAAATTGTATAGGCGGTTTCTCGAAACTTTCGTAACTCTATTTCTCGGCCAACTGTTCCTAAAGATGGAGCGAGAGCATGAACTAAAATTAATGGTAAAGGATCCTCAGGGTTAGATAGGGCTAAATGTTGGATAACTTGGGTTAATCCTGCCCAACTTTGTCGAGATTCCGTACCAAAAATAACCACTGCATGGGAAAAATAAGTAATAGCTAAACCACCAATATCATGAAAACCTGCTCTTGCATCCATGAGAATAAAATCCAGTGGTCCGTTTAACCTTGCTATTTCTTCTAGCATTTGTTTTAAAATGCCTTGTAGTTGACCATTGACAAGATTTTGAAAATCTAAACGAGCCAATTTTTCTAAATAATCTTGATCCACATTTCCTGCTGGTAGCAATTTTAATATTTCACCTTCATCTCCTAACAAATACAAGTCAGTAATAGTTTTTAAACTCAGTTTCCATTTGTCTTTTTGAACTTTCTTTTCTAGCAAATAGTCCATGACACCAGAATTATCGGCAAAATCCTCAGAAAAAATTGTGGCCAGACCGGGAGCTTCTAAATCAAGATCAACTATAGCGACTCGATGACCATTCCGCGCTAAAGTTAAGGCAGTAGCGGCCATAGTAGTGGTGCGACCAACTCCTCCTTTGAAGGAAAAAAAGGAGACAATAGCTGGTTTATATCCTTTTTCAACTTTTTCAAAATCCCAAGGCAATTGCTGCCCAATTTTATTCTCTGTCCATGCTTGTTTAGCCAGATGACGTTCTAGAATATACCATTTCAAGCTTGCCGATTCATCGAACCAAGGTGTCTGAACTCTTTCAGCTATGATAAGATCAATCAGGGCTTTATAAGCATCTCCTTCTCCTTTTTGCCACCAAATATCATGGCCATAGTAATACTCAAGTTTTTCAGACAGGAGTGTAGATAGATGATTTTCTTCGTTTGATTCTATCTTGTTTTCCTGTTTTAACTCTAGAAATAAGCGAATTTTTCCCTCAACATCACGAATAATAGTCACGGATTCTAGTTTGGCTACAAGAGAACCAAGACTGGAATCCAGAAAGCAGTCCCTTACCCTAGTAAAAGTTTCACTAAAACTAATCATCAGAATCTTAAATATCCTTACTAGAAATATAACCGTTTAGCACTAATCTGGGAATAATATCTCGATAAATTTCTTCAGCACATTCAACGGCCGAGTTAGCCTGATCTTCAGTCCCATATCCAGATTGATAATATCTTCTTTCTGGGTGATTTTGCCCTAAGACAGTTCCCCGGATGCGAGAAACTGGTAACTGTTGCTCTAAACGAGGATAGAGAATTCCTAATCTTTCCCTCGCTTTACCTTCTAATTCCTTGAGATCATGTCCGAATTTTTTAGCGGCTTTTTGATCATTTTTAAAATACTGTTCTACTAAAAGCTTAAAAGCGCATTCTACCACATAACCAGCTAGGTAAATGGCATTGTCCCAACGTTTTTTAGACAGCAAAATTTTGGCATCTTGCAAATGTCGTCCCGCTGCACTAGCAAATAACTCGGTCATAGACGTATCGAATCAAATAAAAACTTTTTAGCCATAAACCAATTCTACCACCATAACGAAACTTTAAGAACTTTACTTCCTTGTTGTTGATTTTTCAACCTAAACTTGCCAAATTTTCTGAAACTATTGCCTGATTTCCTCACTATAATTAAGCTGTTGACTGTCTAAATTACTCCTTAAGACTGCACTGGAGCGCCGGAGTTGCCAGTTCGAGCATTTGTACTAAAATTTCCCCTACTCAGTTTAAATCCAGTACAGCTTACCGGCTACTGACTTGAAAGTGGGTGTAGGGTGTAGGGAAGGAAACCTCTTTCATCTCTGGTGGTAAAAATTTTTTCATCGGGACTAACTCCTAACCCTAACAACAATTTTTGATTTTTACCAGAGGTCTAGGACAAGGACAAAAAGCTGATCTTGATCGAGTTATAGCACTTGCAGCTCTCTATGAGATGATCTCGAATCCTAACCCTGATCATCTTTGAACAGGGACATCTCGTCTGAGGTGCTAACTTTTAACATTTTTGTAATTAAAAGTCAATAGATTAAATATTAATTTTTGTAAAGAAACTCCTGAGCAGTTACTCAGAAAGCTCTTTACCATCTGTTACAAAATATGGCAATATATTTATCGAATTGTGTCAAAACCCAGAGTAAATGCTCATTGGGGTGACATTTTCTGATACAAAACAGAAACATATATCTAAACACCTTAAACAAAGGGCGATCGTCATCTGATGACGAAAATCACTTCATACCAGACTCAGCAATCCTAAGGAGAACCATCATATATGTTCACTCACGTCAAGTCCACCATTCGTCACATAGTTCCCGACGCGTTGAATGGTCGATCGCTGGTCAAGGTGGTCTATGTCGTGCTAGAACCTCAGTACCAAAGTGCGCTGAGTAGTGCCGTCAGGGAAATCAACTCTAACAACCCAAAACTAGCGATCGAAATTAGTGGTTATTTAATCGAAGAACTGCGCGATGGGGAAAATTATCGCAATTTTCAGGAGGATGTAGCCAAAGCTAATATTTTCATTGCATCTCTCATCTTTATCGAAGATTTAGCCGATAAAGTCGTGGCCGCTGTCAGTCCCCATCGGGATCAATTAGACGCGGCGATTGTCTTTCCCTCTATGCCCCAGGTAATGCGCTTAAATAAGTTAGGCAGCTTTTCTATGGCACAATTGGGACAGTCTAAGAGTGTCATCGCTAATTTTATGAAAAAGCGCAGGGAAAACTCTGGCGCTGGTTTCCAAGATGCGATGTTAAAGTTATTGCGAACCTTACCGCAAGTCCTGAAATACCTCCCCATGGAAAAAGCTCAGGACGCACGCAACTTTATGTTAAGTTTCCAGTATTGGCTAGGAGGTTCCGCAGAAAATTTAGAGAACTTCCTGTTAATGTTGGCCGATAAGTACGTCTTCGATAACAAGGATGACAGTGTAGTTTACAAAGAACCGGTAGTTTATCCGGATCTGGGTATCTGGCATCCTTTATCCATGAAAATGTTCGAGGACGTCAAGGAATACTTCGCTTGGTACAATAACCGCAGTGATATTGCCGATGACCTCAAAGACCCCTTGGCTCCCTGTGTTGGCTTAATTTTACAGAGAACTCACCTCGTTACTGGTGATGACGCTCATTATGTCGCTCTCGTGCAGGAATTCGAGTCTATGGGTGCGCGAGTCCTTCCCGTTTTTGCTGGGGGATTAGACTTTTCCAAACCCGTAGAAGAATACTTCTGGGATAAAAGCTTAAAAGGAGTGGAAGCGGTTGCTATCGTTGATACGGTAATTTCCCTGACAGGATTTGCTTTAGTGGGAGGTCCAGCACGACAAGATCATCCGAAAGCGATAGAATCTTTAAAACGTCTCAATCGTCCCTATATGTGCGCGTTACCGCTAGTTTTCCAAACCACCCAGGAATGGGAAGAAAGCGATTTAGGTTTACACCCGATTCAAGTGGCGCTACAGATTGCTATTCCGGAATTAGACGGTGCGATCGAACCTATTATATTATCGGGCCGGGATGGGACCACGGGTAAAGCGATCGCTTTACAGGATCGGGTGGAAGCGATCGCTCAACGGGCGCTAAAATGGGCTAACCTAAGAAAGAAACCGAAACTGAATAAAAAGGTCGCCATCACTGTCTTTAGTTTCCCCCCCGATAAAGGGAATGTGGGAACCGCAGCCTATCTAGATGTGTTCGGTTCTATCTACGAGGTGATGCAAGCGTTACAAAATAATGGTTATGACTTGCAGGACTTACCCGCATCTCCCCGAGAACTGATGGAAGCGGTAATCCATGATGCCACCGCACAGTACCATAGTCCGGAGCTAAATATCGCCTATCGGATGTCCGTACCTGAATACGAACGTTTAACCCCCTATTCCGTCCGTTTAGAGGAAAATTGGGGACCACCACCGGGACACCTCAACAGTGATGGACAAAATCTGTTAATCTACGGCAAAGAATTCGGTAACGTCTTTATTGGGGTTCAACCCACCTTCGGTTATGAAGGGGATCCCATGCGTCTGCTATTTTCTCGTTCTGCTAGTCCCCACCACGGTTTTGCAGCCTACTACACCTATCTCAATCAAGTCTGGAAAGCAGACGCGGTTCTCCATTTTGGCACCCACGGATCCCTAGAATTTATGCCGGGGAAACAGATGGGAATGTCTGGGGAATGCTACCCCGATAACCTCATCGGGATGATTCCCAATCTCTACTATTATGCCGCTAATAACCCCAGCGAAGCGACGATCGCTAAACGTCGTAGTTATGCGGAAACCATCTCCTATCTCACTCCCCCCGCAGAAAATGCCGGACTCTACAAAGGGTTAAAAGAACTAAGCGAGTTGATCGGTTCCTACCAAACCCTGAAAGATAGTGGGCGTGGGGTGCAAATTGTCAATACCATTGTCGATAAATGTTTATTGGTCAATCTCGACAAAGATATAAGTTTACCTGATGTTGATACCGCCCATCTCAGTCAAGAGGAACGGGATAATATCGTCGGTTCCGTCTATCGTAAACTGATGGAAATTGAATCGCGTTTACTTCCCTGCGGACTTCATGTTATTGGGAAACCCCCCTCGGCGCTGGAAGCGGTGGCAACTTTGGTCAATATTGCCAGTTTAGACCGGGAAGAGGACGATTTACTTTCCTTACCCCGGATTATTGCTAACAGCATCGGCCGGGATCTAGAGGAAGTTTATCGCAATAGCGATCGAGGTGTGTTAGAGGATGTGGAATTACTGCAAAACATCACCCTCGCGACTCGCGCTGCCGTCGCAACTTTAGTCGAGTCCCAAACCGACGCAGAAGGTCGGGTATCGATGCTTTCTAAGCTGAATTTCTTGAATATAGGCAAGAAATCGCCTTGGATCGAAACTTTACGGTCGATGGGTTATCCAAAAGTCGATCCGGTCGCGTTAAAACCCCTGTTTGAATACCTAGAATTCTGTTTAGAACAGGTCTGTGCCGATAATGAATTAGGGGCCCTATTAAAAGCATTAGAAGGAGAATACGTTCTTCCCGGTCCTGGTGGCGACCCCATCCGTAACCCCGGAGTTTTACCAACGGGTAAAAATATCCATGCTTTAGACCCCCAGTCTATCCCGACCCTAGCGGCGGTAAAATCGGCTAAAATCGTGGTGGATCGTCTGTTAGAGCGGCAAAAACTGGATAATGGCGGTAAATATCCTGAAACCATCGCTTGTGTTCTCTGGGGAACTGATAATATCAAAACTTATGGGGAATCCCTAGCACAAATTCTCTGGATGGTGGGGGTTCGTCCTGTTCCCGATGCTTTGGGACGGGTGAATAAATTGGAATTGATTCCCCTAGAGGAATTAGGAAGACCGCGCATTGATGTGGTGGTCAACTGTTCTGGTGTCTTCCGGGATTTATTTATCAATCAGATGAACTTGCTTGACCAAGGCGTAAAAATGGCTGCGGAAGCAAACGAACCGATGGAGATGAATTATGTCCGTAAACACGCTATTGAACAAGCAAAAGAAATGGGTTTAACGGTTCGACAGGCAGCCACCCGCATCTTTTCTAATGCTTCCGGTTCCTATTCTTCTAACATCAATCTCGCGGTGGAAAATAGCAGTTGGGAAGATGAAAAAGAGTTACAGAATATGTATCTCAACCGCAAGGGTTTTGCTTTCGACTCGGATAATCCGGGGATGATGGCCGATAATCGTCAGTTGTTTGAAGCATCTTTAAAAACTGCGGAGGCAACTTTCCAAAACTTGGATTCTAGCGAGATTAGTTTAACCGATGTTTCCCACTATTTCGACTCGGATCCCACCAAAGTTGTCGCTAGTTTACGCGATGATGGCAAAAAACCAGCGGCCTATATTGCCGATACTACCACCGCTAACGCTCAAGTGCGTACTTTATCGGAAACCGTGCGCTTGGACACCCGCACCAAGTTACTCAATCCCAAATGGTACGAGGGAATGTTAAGTCACGGTTACGAAGGAGTCCGAGAATTATCGAAGCGTTTGGTTAATACCATGGGTTGGTCTGCAACTGCTGACGCGGTGGATAATTGGGTTTATGAAGATGTCAACACCACCTTTATTCAAGATGAGGAAATGTGTCAGCGTCTGATGAATCTCAATCCTAATTCTTTCCGCAAGATGGTGGGAACCCTGCTAGAAGTTAATGGTCGCGGTTACTGGGAAACTTCTCAAGAGAATTTAGACCGCTTACAGGAACTTTATCAAGAAGTGGAGGATCGCATCGAAGGAATCGAGTAGAATAGATAGATAAGACTTGAGAGACTGGCTAATTACCGGTCTCTTGAGTTTTGAACAAACATGAAAAATAACTTTTGGGGGTTAATTTGGTCCAGTTTTAACGAAATTCAAGGGGTTTACTCGGTCTTCTTGGATTTTTAGGAGGTATTGCTTTAATTCGCTATTCCTTCAATACTTCTATTCCTTTAGACCTAGTAATTATTGTCAGTTTCTTCACCTTGCTGTTAATCGCTACTTTGTTAAGCGCTGTTAACACGCTTCTTAGACAGAACCGAAAATTAGAGGCAGAAGTTAAGCAACTTCAGGAGGTAAACCAAAATTTAGAAAATATTATTAAACAGGGAATTACTCCCAAGATTTTGAGATCTCAAAAGCAAGGAAATAATAATATTTTATGCCTTCTTGATTCCTCTAGTCTGTTTACGATCGAGTTACTTGTCTCTTTTTATTATACCGATGAAGATGGGTTTGAAAGATTAATAGGAGAGGGTTTTGTTGAATATATTAATCCAAAGGACGGCAAGATACACGCGATCATTGACAAACCTCAAACAATCTATCAGGCAATTCTAGATCGATTGGCGAGTAACGATTTAAAAATTATTCAAGAAACCAGAGTCAGACCTGGCGTTCTTAGAAAACATAGTTCACCATAGAGGAAAATATGGAAAATGTAGCCGAAAAACCCATTTTATCTCCTAAAGGAACCTTTCCCGCCAAAGTTGTCAAAGTTATTGACGACTATAAATTAGTGATCAATAGAGGTGAAATTAGTGGAATTCGAGAAGGTCAAAGAATGTTAGTTTACAATACAAGTGAAGAGGAAATAAAAGATCCTCAGACTGGTGAGTCTTTAGGCTATCTTGACTTAGTGAGAGGGACGGGGACAATTACTTTTGTTCAAGAAAAAATATCGATTTTACAATCGGATAGAACCAATAATAAAGGATCTAGATTGCTGCAGTTATTGCTTAAAGAACAAGAAACCCCGTCCGATTTGATAGGAAAATTCTTAAAAAGAGCCGTAGGAGCGAATTCTAAGAACGATAAAAAGCCAATATCCGAACTAATAGATACTGAATTGTTAAATAAACTGCTAATACGGGAATTATCCGAAACGTTACCTTTTGAAAACCCTCAAATTGGCGACTCGGTTAGACCTATTTAGACCTATTGATGGAACAACCAATATTAAAATACTTTCTGTCTCTTAAATATCCGATTTCAATTTATCCCGAAGAAGAAGGCGGATACACGGCATTAATTCCCGATTTACCCGGATGTATGAGTCAGGGTGAAACTTTAGAAGAAGTGATTATTAATATTGAAGAAGCGAGCGAATTTGGATAGAGACGGTTTATTTTGGTAGATCTTTTTGCGTAGGTTGGGTTGAACGAAGTGAAACCCAACAACTGAGGGTTTCTGTCGGGTTTCGTGACCTCAACCCGACCTACGAATTTACTTTTTTGCCCACTAAAGTATCCCATCTCGATTGCTCCTAAAGAAGAATTGAGGGAGCTAGAAAGTTATGGATAGAGACAGTTTATCATAGTGGTAAAAAAGTAATTCCTTCACCTTCTCAAAGATAAATTTTCTCACTATCGACTCACAGCGATCGCATCCTGCTGGAATTGAGGGATAACTTTCTCCGGTCCGCAAGCCGGAGGAGACAAAACTGGTTTATGCTAGAAAAAGTTACTCTTAACGTAACTTTACAAAGTCATCGATCGCCCACATTTATGGATTGCATCATCAATCGTCGAGCGCGGTTTTCAGCCAGCCATCGCTATTATCTACCAGAATGGGACGAAGCCGAAAATCAAAGACGTTTTGGTCTTGGTAGCCGTTTTCCCGGTCATGGTCACAATTACGAATTATACGTCTCCCTATACAAAGAACTCAATCTTTATGGCATGGTGGAGAATCTCTCCACCGTAAAACAGGTAATTAAACGAGAGATAACCAGTCAATTAGACTACTCCTATCTCAATCAAGTCTGGCCGGAATTTCAGCAAACCCTACCCACCACAGAAAATATCGCCAGAGTTATCTGGCAAAGATTAGCACCCTATTTACCATTAGTCAAAATTCAACTATTTGAACACCCCGAATTGTGGGCAGAATATCAAGGAAAAGATATGGAAGCAACTTTAACCGTCAAAACCCATTTTAGTGCCGCTCATCGTTTGGCTTTACCGCAATTAACCCTGGAACAAAACTCGGAAATCTACGGCAAATGCGCCAGGGTAAACGGTCATGGCCATAATTATCACCTAGAAGTATCCGTGGCGGGGGAAATCGATCCCCGCACCGGTATGATTGTAGATCTAGGGGATTTACAAAAAGCGATCGATGAATTGGTAGTAGAACCCTTCGATCATACTTTTTTAAATAAGGATATTCCCTACTTTGCCGAAGTGGTTCCCACCGCGGAAAATATTGCCTTACATATCGCTCAACTATTAGGGGAACGGATCCGCCAATTAGGAGCCGAATTAGATAAAGTTAAACTGATTGAAAGTCCCAATAATTCTGCGGAAATCCACTGTCGTGGTTTGGTTCAAGCTCCCCGACAACTTCTAGAAAAAACCCTGACAGCCGTTTAATTGCCTGTTGGTTAAGGTGATTAGGGTGAGCCACGCTCACCCTGATGGATTTAATTAAACCCTAGTTAAACACTTCTCGCCATCCTCGCTTTCCTTTGCTTTGGCGTAAGGGAGAGGCTAAATCGACAATTTTCTCGAGCAGTTTCGGGGCCAATTTTTGACACCAAAGAGCTAGATGACTTTGCCAACCGACGACAATTTCCGTTTTGTCCCTATTTAACCCGGTAATTAGGGTTTGGGCGACTTCTTCGGCGCTCATCGGTTTTAACCATCGAAATAACTGCAATTCTCGCACCATATCCGTATCGGTTAAAGAGGGTAAGAGGGTGACAACTTTGATGTTGTGTTCCCGTAATTCCGACCTGAGAGCTTGACTAAAACCCAAAATGGCAAATTTGGTGGCCGAGTAGGTAGCGAAGCTAGGAGCGGCAATTTTACCCATCATGCTGGAAACATTGACAATCGTTCCCTGTCCCCGAATTGCCATCCGGCGGGCAATTAAGCGAGTAACCGTGTACAGGGCCATCAGATTTAAAGATATTTCTGCTTGCACTTGCGAAAATTGCGAGCGCAGAAAGGGGGTTTGATGGGCAATACCGGCACAGTTAACGAGGATATCGATGCCACGGCATTCTTGCCAAACGCGGATAATTGAAGGACTAACAAGGTCATTTTCGGTTAAATCTAGGGATAAAGGTGTGGCAATGACCCCTAGTGACTCAATTTCTTTGGCTAGTTTTTCTAATCGCTCTTGATCTCTGGCAACAATCACAATTCTGCTTAAACCTTGTCGGGCTAATTCTAAGGCGATCGCTCGTCCAATACCCCGGGATGCCCCCGTGACTAGGGCAGTTTTTCCCTGTAATTTCATGATCAAACTCCTGTTTTAAGCAACAGTACGGGAATTTATTGGTTTTGCTTCTGAAATCTTTGATTTGTGCATCTATACCCTACATAAGTAGCGAAGCAATCGAGGGATAGATGGATAGGTTAGGGTGCATGGGATTTTTCCTCCTTCAAAGCGCACTCTTGAACCCACGGTAACAGTTGTCTTTACAAACAGCAATCTTTTTTAACACTTTTTCCCCAAAATCACTCGATCGGATGAACGCTCAGGGTGATCCTCGATCGGATGGAAACCCCAGGGGACTTGCAGATATAGGTATTTTAAAGAGCTTAATACCGAGGGAGATAGAAAGTCTGGCAATGGACGC
This sequence comes from Microcystis sp. M179S2, assembly GCF_020245805.1. Classification (NCBI taxonomy): domain Bacteria; kingdom Bacillati; phylum Cyanobacteriota; class Cyanophyceae; order Chroococcales; family Microcystaceae; genus Microcystis; species Microcystis sp. M179S2. Next base: position 29,645 of record NZ_JADBUE010000172.1, read on the forward strand.
GACTACTATTGGCAGTACAAGGGACTTGACATCTTCACCGCACTGAAGTAGATCTTTTGGGCAATCTCCCATCTCCTAATCCCCAACCCCAATGAATAACCCCCCCGATAGTCCATTCAATTACAGAGAGGCTTTTATTGCCCTAGGCACGAGTAATTTCGATCGCTCGGTGCAGTTTTATCGTCAACTGTTGCAACAGGAACCAAACCCCTACCTTGCCGCCGTTTATGCGGAATTTAGGCTGATTAACCTTAAATTAGGTCTTTTTTGCCCTAAAGAGTCCCACAGAGACGAATTTAGCGATTCTAGGGGCAGTGGCATGAGCATTTGTTTCGAGGTGGAGAGTCTCGAAAAAGCCCTCGAGCATTGGAGCGAAATCGGCTATGGTGCTAGGGGAGAAATTAGCCAGGCTTCCCACGGTCCGGAAATCTACATCTATGATCCGGATGGTAATCGTTTAATTTTCCATCAATCCACCGCTAAAACCAATCCTTTCAGGTAGGAACCTTCCGAGTGATAGATACTGGTGGGATGGTCCGCCGGTTGGCTTAAACGTGCTAAAATTCGCACTGGGCGAGCCGATTCAATGGCGGCAGCCATGACAGCCCCCTGAAAATGTTCTTCGTTAACCACTTGGGAACAGGAAAAGGTGAAAATAATACCTTGGGGGCGAATTTTCTGGAAAGCTTGGTGATTTAATCTTTTATAAGCCATAACCGCCTGATGACGGGATTGGATACTTTTGGCAAAAGCGGGGGGATCGAGGACAATCAGATCGTAATCCTCCTGACAGTCGCGCAGGAAGTTAAAAACATCGGCGCTGTAGGATTGATGGGGAACTTCACCGAGATTATTCAGGGCGATATTTTTTTCGGTAAGATCGATCGCACCGTGGGAACTATCAACGGAATGGACTAGGGCAGCCCCCGCTTGCATAGCATAGACGGAAAAGCCGCCAGAGTAAGAAAAAGTATTTAAAACCCGTTTATTCTGACAATATTGGGCTAATATTGCTCTATTTTCCCTTTGATCGAGGAAAAATCCCGTTTTTTGTCCCTTTTCCCAATCAATAATAAAGCGATGGCCGGATTCTAACACCTCATTGCCGTTTTTTTGACCAAATAAGTATTTATTCTCAGAGATATGGGCGCTTTTCGCCAAAACTGCGGCACTTTTATCGTAAACTGCCCGTAAATTGTCAGCGTAGATAGTTTTCAGACAATCGACAATCAGATCGAGACGTTGGTATAAAGCTAGGGAATAAGCTTGAATAACCGCCGTGCCATTGTACCAATCGACGATTAAACTGGGTAAACCGTCTCCTTCAGCGTTAATTAAGCGATAACAGTTAGTTTTCGGGTTATCCACTAAACCGATTTGTTGCCGCAGCTGATAGGCATTCTGGAATTTTTCGAGAAATAATTGAGCAATATCGCTGACTTTTGGGAAAGAAAGAATTTTAACGGCAATATTGCTAGGATTATACAGTCCAGTGGCTAGATATTCGCCTCGATCGCTATAAACCTCAACGATAGCACCCTCTTTGACTTCTCCCTCCATCTCTTTAATCGCCCCGGAAAATATCCAAGGATGGAATCGTTTAACAGCATCAATTTTATGGTTTCTCAGGATAATTTTCGCTAAATCTGGCATGGATAAAGAATCAGGGTTGATAGCTGACGACTACTAGACAATTCTATTATCCCCTGCCAGCAGCGCAAAACCATGGTTTGTTATCCCTCGATCGAGTGGCATCAAAGCAAGTCCTAACAATCGAGGGATAATCAGAGGGAATTCTCGCCTATAATAAGTTAGATTTTAGCGATAGTCCCTCGACAAATGCCAAGAAAAAGTGATGCTGCCGGTGGTTTAAGTTTATGGTTTCAACGTTTGGGGGCTGCCGGTTTGTTAGCGGGACAAACTTTTTTACATATTCTTAATGGCAAAATCCACCGGCGTAATACTCTGGAACAAATGAGTATTGTGGGGCCAGAATCCTTGACAATTGCCCTAATTACTGCTGCTTTTGTGGGTATGGTTTTCACTATTCAGGTAGCCAGAGAATTTATTTTTTTTGGGGCGGGTAGTTTTGTTGGGGGAGTCCTTTCCTTGGCTTTAACAAGAGAATTAGCCCCGGTTTTAACCGCGGTGGTGGTGGCGGGGAGAGTTGGCTCGGCTTTTGCCGCCGAAATTGGTACAATGCGAGTAACAGAACAAATTGACGCTTTATATATTTTAAAAACCGATCCGATCGATTATTTGGTCATTCCCCGGGTGATTGCCTGTAGTTTAATGTTACCCCTGCTCACTATTATCTCTTTAGTCACAGGGCTACTCGGTGGTTTATTTATTTCCGATAGTCTTTACGGTATTTCCTATTCCCTATTCTTACAATCAGCCCAAAATTTTCTGGAAACATGGGATTTAATTAGTTCTATGTTAAAGTCCCTAATTTTTGGGGTTTTAATTGCTATTATCGGTTGCAGTTGGGGTTTAACCACCACCGGCGGTGCTAAAGGAGTTGGTCAATCTACTACCACGGCTGTGGTAACTTCTTTGTTAGCGATTTTTGTGGCTAATTTTTTCCTCTCTTGGCTGATGTTTCAAGGGACAGGTAATGTGGAGCTAGGCTAAGACAGTAATCAGTAATCAGTAATCAGTAATCAGTAATCAGTGCCAAGAAAACGGCAATTTTCTACTTAATACCGCTCACTAAAAACTCAAATCTGATCACCGATTACTGATAATTGTCTATTCTCAAGATTAGGATTTGTTCAAGGGATTGAGAGTAAGACAAGTTTTAATTAATTCCTCCACTCCCAGGACTGGATAAATAGGGACTCCTAACTGATTAATAACAGTTTCTAGGGTGAGATCATCTAAAAATACCGATTCCCCATGCTTGAGCATGAGGGAGGGTAATAAAACCCCATCCCCAAGATTTTTACCTTGTAATCCTTTGAGAATATCTTGCCCGGTTAATAAACCCGTAACCGTGATTTCCTGCCCCCAATAATCACTATTTAAAGCCACTAATTCCACGGTTAAACCCTGCACCTTATTTAACTGTTTAACTAGGGGTTGAAAAGCTTTTTCTACCGCATTTCCCACCACCCATACCAACCGTCTAGAGGGAGTAATTTGAGCAGGCAATAACTTCTTAGCTGTCTTCTGAAAATCCCTAATAAATTGACGAATCGATCCAACTCCGTTACCGATTTGGGGATAGTCTTCGTAGTGAGATTGAGGTGGTAAATCGACTCGGGCAATTAAAAACCATTCATCGGCTAACCACACCACATTACTGCCAAATTCTTGACAAAATTGTTTCTGTAAAGTTTGGACTTGTTCGATCACTTCTCGCGCTTTTTCTTGGCTAACGGGAATTAATTCATCTTCTTGGGGACGAAAGCGGGTTAATCCCACGGGAACTACGGCAATCGACTCCACACAGGGAATATCTCCCCGATGAAAAGAAACCAGATCTAACAGGGTTCTTTCGAGATGAATTCCATCATTAATATTGGGACAAACTACCACTTGGGCATGAATTTGTAATTGTCTGGCTTGTAGCCATTTTAAATGGTCTAAAATTTGACCAGCGCGGGGATTTTTTAAGAGACGAATTCTCAGATCGGTTTCCGTGGCATGAACGGACACAAAAAGCGGTGATATGTGCATCTTTTCGATCCGCTGCCATTCTTTTGAGGTGAGATTAGTTAAGGTTAAATAACTGCCATAGAGAAAACTTAAGCGATAGTCATCATCTTTATAGTATAAAGTTTCTCTTTTGCCCTCTGGTTGTTGGTCGATAAAGCAAAAAGGACATTTATTATTGCACTGAATTAAGCCATCAAAAAGGGCAGTTTCAAACTCTAAACCTAAGTCTTCATGATAATCTTTTTCGATTTCTATCCGGTGAGTTTTGCCCTGACTATCAAGCACTTCTAGGGTTAAAAATTCATCGGCACATAAAAATTGATAATCGATTAAGTCCCGGGGACGATTACCATTGATAGAGAGGAGCGCATCCCCGATTTCAAAACCCACCTCGGCGGCGATCGAATCTGGGATGACACCACTAATTTTAGCTGGACGAATAGTTAATTCACTCATATTTTTAGGTCGCCATCCAATTATTTAACTGCATTTCCCAGAGAGTCTTTGGGGAGCATCTCACTTTTGTCAAGCTAATTCTACAGCATTTTAGGGCGATCGCTTTTAGGGATTGGGGAAAAAACCAAAAAGTTTAGCAGCCCCTCCTAAAATGGCCACAACCAGAGCGATGAGAATCCCCCGATTGGTAAATTCCTGATAGGCGACTCTTGCAGTTAACCCTTTAATTTCTGTGGTTAGTCGCTCATCTAAGGCTTTAATCTCCCCTTTGAGTTCGACTTGTCCTATTTCCACTTTCGTCAACCGTTCTTCTATCTTATCAAATCTCTTATCTACCTGATCAAATCTCTCATCGATCCGTTTTTCCAGAGAGTCAATTTTCCCCTCAATCCTTGTCAGAACTGCTTCTAAGGAATAAGTGACGGTTTCGTTAGCCATTTTCTGTCTCCTTTATCTCTTCTGGATTCACCATCGTGATCTCAATATCAGTATCGCTGATTTTTGCCTCCAAGTTTCAATCCCTAATAGGGATTAAGATTAATTGGAACTACCTTTTCTTGGAATCACTTGTATTTTTTGCATGACTTTTATTTAAATAAAGTTAAAAATATTATAGCACCAACAAAAAAGTAAGTAATTAATACTCAAATACTAAGATTGGTTTAATAATCTTAATAGTTATAACGTACATAATTTAAAAATGTTATAAAAAATTTTCAGTAAAAATACAATAAGGCGTTGTGGAATATTTGTATTAGTTTTGAAGTTGTATATGATTAAAGCTTTGTCCACATTTTTGTTGGTTGCCATGCAGTAAGCAGTAATAGCTAGTCCAGTTAATACTCTCACTGGATCTATGACAATATTTAAACAAGTAATGCCAATTAATAATCAATGGCAAGTCGGTAGTCCGTGTATAGCAACTGGCGGATTTACGGATATATACAAAAATGGGACAATTGTTTTAAGAAATACTGATAATCAAATAGTGGCAGTCAGCGAATTAGAAGAAGGCAGATTAGGAATAATTTTGTCTTATTGGGTTTGTACTTTTGATTTCTCTTTAGCTACAGAAGACTTGAGAGATTTTCGGGGTTGCCGATTTTTACTTGATGGCTACCGGCAAAAGATAGCCACCAGCAATTGTATCAATTTGTCAAAGTTTGAACCTTTCCTATTCCCTTTGAGTTGCTTGTCTAACCTGTTCGATATCTAATTCTAAAGCTTGTGCTATCTGTTCAAAGTTTAATACTAATGCCAATAAACGAGGAATAGAGGCTAATTTTGCCGCTAATTCGCCTTCTTGTCGGCCTTCCTCTCTACCTT
>NZ_JADBUE010000173.1:0-65734 GCF_020245805.1 Microcystis sp. M179S2
ACATTAAGAAAAGTTAAGGGGGTACATCCATTGATGGATAAGGGTTTTGGGCTATTATGGTATATATGTATGGGGGAAGTTCAGTTATTGGATGAACATATTTCTCCGACGGTTGCCGAACAAATTAGTTATAAACTTCCAGAAATCTCGATTTTTCCCCTAATCACTTGGCAAAAAGGTAGATATTTGGGTTATTCGGATGAAATCGTCTTAAAAGCGGCGGCTGAAGCCGGATTAACCCTAGTAACTTACGACCAGAACACTATTCCCCCGCTTTTGTGGGAATGGGGGGAAGCTCGGAAAAGTCATAGCGGCGTTATTTTTATCGATTATCAGTCTATTCCCCCTAGCAATTTCGGTCTTTTGATCCGTTCGCTTTTAGCCTTATGGGAACTGCAAGAAAAGCAGCATTGGACCAACCGACTTGTTTATTTGAAGCCAAAAATTTGATTCCTTTGGGCATATTGGGAGTCAAACCCGTCGTCAACAGAGAGTGGGTCATGCTGTGGTGGGTTGACAATGGAGATCATCTTCACGAAACCAAGGGCTGTTGGACGAACTCCTCTTCTGGAGGCTTTATCTGTAGTCGGCATTTTTCACGCCGTTTCTGTGTGTGTAAATAGGGCTGGCTGAATAATGGTAAAACCCTTTTAAAATAAGGCTTTTGACCTGTTAAAATCCGATGTTCATGCTGCGAATATAGGATTAAGACCTTCAAAAACCTGGCATTATCCTTCTTTTAGTACATAAACTGGTACAAAAAAAGAGGGCAACAAAGCCTGAAACGACCGGCTACTGACGACCGACTCCTAACCCCACCAACAGACTTTTTCAGCAAACCCTAAATAAGCAGAGATTTTATGAGCTTAAAAAAAGCGCAAGAAATGGCAAAAGAGCGGCGAATAGGATTTAAGCTTTAAGATTTGTAAATTGGGCAGGGCTTACCCTTTAATAAATTCTACATTATTCTCCATCTGTTCACTTGTTTTCCCAGAAATTAATTCCAAAATTTGGCTTAATTGTTCTCCAATTGAGTAACGTTGTTGAGGAGCGAGTATGATTCCTCGATGAGATTTACCTTCCGTTAAATACTGAGTGTGTAGGCGGTAAAAATCGCCTCGATTAAAAGTGTATAATACCCGTCCTTGACCAGTAGCATAGTCTAATTGTTCTGAATCGGAGCGCCCCAACATCCCTGCTTCTGTAGCCGTTATCACATCGACTACTCTAGCTCTTAAAGCTGCTACAAGGCTTTGATCCATCGAGTCTTCATCTAAATATAATGTCAGCATGACTATTTATTTAACTTAGATTGAAGCCACTCCTGTTCAAATTGTTTCACCTCGGCTTCTTCCTGAGCTAAATCAGTTTCAATTTCTTCCCTGTTGGCATGATAGTAAGTTAAAGCAGCATAAACTTTTGCTAAATCTAAATGGGGATGTCCCATCCGGTTTAAAATTTCTTCAGGAGTCAGCCCTAATTTATACCAAGAAACAAGGCGACGCACTGTAACTGCTGTCCCGGCAATTGTTGGTCTTCCTCCTCGAATTTCAGGAGAACGATCAATTAAAGTTCCAATTTCAATTGTTGTCGTAGTCATTATCAAAATTATTAATAAATTTGCCTTTTCATTATATCACAATAACGGTTGAAAATAAAGCTAACATTTTTAATTTAGCAATTATCATTTTTAGACACAGCAAGTCTTTTAGTGATTTAAAGAACATTTTAAAGGGGGATTTTTGGGCAACTTTGGATGTACTATCACGTCAAAAGCCTGAAGACTCGTGAAATGAAATTCGCAATCCCATTGAATTTTATCCCGTATTATGCGAACTAACCCCCAAAAGCCTTGCTACAGGGCAAATTTAGAATTGCTATTCTCAAGGAGATTTCCGTGATCGCAGTTTTAAAATGTCCCTCAAATAGAGAAGAATCAGAGGAAAGCTTATCCAGTCAAGTTTTGAGCGAAAGCGACCGCAATCTCAGATATCTTGGGGAGTGTTGCAAAAATGAGGCATAAAGCCTCTTTTTAGGTGATTTATGGCCAAGATAGTCGATCTGTAAAAACGCATCAACCTGACGCAAGAAAAATTTATTTTTGTAAATAATAATTTCAACTCGCTCGCTACTAGCATAGGATAGAAACGTCGAATTTTGAGGAGGAGTGACGATGAAAGACAGTTCTATATTCCGACGTTTCCCGCAGCTATTCGCGGGTTTGTCGGTGCTATCGATCGCTCTCGTCTTGAGTTCCTGGATAGCGGCGCGCTCCCTCTTAGCGGTGAAACGGGCCAGCGATGTTTTTGTCGTGACTGGTTCGGCAAAAAAGGCGATTACATCCGATTATATTCTCTGGCGTTTATCGGTTTCCAGTCAACAACCCACCGCCCGCGAAGCCTATCGCGATCTGATTCGACAAACCGAGCGGATACGAGCTTATCTCAAAGAAAAACAAGTTCCTGACGACGCAATCACCACCAACGCGATCGAGACGATGGCGATTCCCGAAGTAACAGCTAACGGCCAGGAAACTGGGCAAATTCTCGCCTATCGCCTCAGCCAACGCTTCGATATCCGAGCGGGGGATGTGGCCCGTTACACGGAACTTTCTAGGCAGGTAACGGAATTGATCGAGGAGGGAATTAGCCTCGTCTCTGAACCCCCCCAATACCTTTACACCCAACTCGATAAGCTGCGGGTGGAAATGGTGGCTGCGGCGACCAAGGATGCGAGAGCGAGAGCCGAGGCGATCGCCAGTAGTACCGGCAGTCGGGTGGGAAGGGTGCGCGATGCCAAAACGGGAGTTTTTCAGATCACCTCGCGCAATTCCACTGACGTGAGCGATTCGGGAATTTACGACACCTCCTCGATCGACAAAGATATTACCGCGGTCGTTTCGGTGACGTTTGGGATCGAGTGAATTACAAAACAATCCTTACTGCTTCCAGACAGGGGAGCCTCTGTGCTAGAGCTAGACTTGACGATGAGAGCGATAGGAACTAAGCTAATCGGCTTCGCTGAGATTAGCGTTTCCAAAACTAATCTCGCAGATTTTGCGCTTTTGACGCTTCCTTTGGCAGACTTACCGTTTGAGCCTAAATCCTGTTATAATAGGGTAAATAAAAACAATGAGATAAAATGCCCAAGAAAGCTTACTTAGCCGAACATCTAAGTTCAGAGGAACTGAAAGATAGATACAGAAGAAGTCAAGACTCAGTAGAAACAAGAAGATGGCACTTATTGTGGAAAATATCGTTAGGATGGACAATCAAAAATGCTGCAGTAGCTGTAGGATTAGATTATCAATATAGTTTTAGAATTCTCAAAAGATATAATGAGTTAGGGGAAGAAGGAGTTAAAAATCTCAAGAAAAAAAGTGGGGAACATCGGAGAGGAAAAGAACCTTTATTGAAGGAAGAACAATTGCAAAAATTAAAAGAAGAACTGAAAAAACGTCCTGCCGATGGAGGAATCTGGACAGGTCCGAAGGTGGCTAGATGGATAGAAAAGGAAACGGGACGAGAAAAAGTTTGGAATCAAAGGGGATGGGATTACTTAAAAAAAGTGCAGATATTCTTGTCAAAAACCGAGACCAAAACATAAAAAGGGAGACCCAGTTAAACCAGAAAAATTTAAGCAGAATTTACCAGTAAAAGTCCAATAATTAAGAGATAAATTTCCCGATTCTCAGATAGAAGTCAAAAACTTTAAGTTGCCGAGGGAATCATGCTCGATTTTCTACTTTGCTTATTCCCCAGAATTACAGCCAGCCGAGAGATTATGGTCTCTAGTAGATGAACCCCTGGTTAATGAGCATTTTGAAACGATTGAAGCAATGGAAGAAACAATGACTAATGAAATTAAAAACTTGACTAACTATCATTGGCTAACTTAGGATTGATTGTTATCTGCTTTTTAAAACAGGATTTAGGATGATAAGCTGTACTGCATTTAAACTGCGTATGTATTGGGAATTTTAGTATCAATGCTCAAACTGCCTCTCCCTGATCCCTGTTAATTAACGAGTAATTTAGATAGTCAACAGCTTAGATATAGCAATTCCCATAGTTGTGAGGTACAGAGTCTTAGGTTTTGAGGAGTCAGTAGCCGGTCGTCAGGATTCAGGATTCAGGATTCAGGATTCGGGATTCAGGAGTTAAGATTTTGGTGTACCTCATGAGATTGGGAAACGCTATAATCGCTTTAAAAGTCAGACAGAGGAATAATTCCACAGGCTTGAATTTTGCTTAAAACGAGGTGAAGTTGCCACAATAACCAATTGCCAACTCTCCAGAAAGCCAGGGAGTTTTGATTGTCAGAAGCTTCCGCAGATGGGTAACAAAGATTTTCTTCAAAAATCAACCAATGAACGGGTAAATGACCGAGGGGAGAATTCGGCTCTAATTCAAAGTTTAGTTGCTCATAATTGAGCCATTGACCTTCCTTCCGCCAACCTAGGCGATCGCCAAGTTTCTTTTGGGTTTCATAATCCACTAAACCACCGAGACTAGAGAAAATGGCTTGCTGAATACTAAAACCGAAATGACCATTACTATAATGAAGCCAAAGTTGATCAATTTTTTTCAGATCCGAACAAGGTAATTGAGCAATATCTTGAGGATAAACCTCATTCCAGTAGGTCTTACGCAAGATTTTCAATAGTAGCTTGGTTGTTTGGCGATCGGCCGCTTGCCACTGTTGCTTTCTTAGCAAATCTTGTAATTGATTATAATCAATATCAGCCGATTCTTGAGTTAAGATATTTGGGGAAGTCTGGGGATTTTTAGAAGTAGAAGATTTGTCAAGATTGTTTTGAGTGAATTGAGAGACAACTATTGCTAGGGGAGTTTTGGGGATAGTGTCTTTTTGACAAGCCTCTTGTTCTGCTAAATGATGAGATAATTTATTGATGGTTTTTTCTAGGGAAATAAATTGTTCTGACCATTCACTTTCATTGAATAAGTAATCATTAAATTGATCAGAGGAAAAAGCCTCTTTTAACCTTGCTTCTTTCTCGTAACCAGTCGCCAGAAAATTTAGCAAAAACTCAGAATTTATGGCTGAATCTGACGTTTCTAAGAGAGCAGGCTGAGGTGGAAAAATATTATCTACCAAATACTTAATTTCTCCAACTGTTGCATAAAATTCTTCATCCACCTTAATCACTTCTTCTATTAATAATTGAAAAGGAGCAAAATAGTCCTGTAAGTAGTTTTCAAAATTAATCGCATTTTGGGCAAGATCCGCAATTTCTTGGCGAACTCGTTGAGATTTGAGTTGATAATGATTTAATTCCTCATAAATTTTGAGTTCTTGAATAATTGCTTGCACAATTTTTTTCTGCTTTTGAGTATCCTCGGCTAATTTCTGAACTCCTTCCCCTAGTAATTTAGTTTTTCTCAACATCAAAAAAGATGTTTTTCCCAGTAGCAAAATTGCCCGAAAATTTTCCTGTTTTTCCAGCTTGAGTTGATTGAGAATATTTTGATTATTATTATTTTTAATTTCTAACTTTATTCTCTCGTAGTCTAAGATTTTCAATTCTTGATATTTTTGGGAAAATAAAATTTTGAGATTGTCACTGAGTTGGAGTAAAAAACGATAATATCCGTCTTGATAGATTTCTAGTCCATTAATTAATAAATTATAGTCTTTAATTAATAACTGAGTCTCGATCAAGATTTCTTGTTGAGTAATTTTTTCTTTTCGTTTAATAATCTTACCAAAATAGTAATGGTAGCGAACTCCTTCTTGAATTAATTTCCGACGTTCCTTGATGATTTTCTGAAAATTTTTTAAGTATCTATTTTTAAAAACAGGAAGTTGATAGCTTTGCTCATAAATGGCAATTTTTTTATAGGTCATCAGATGTTGAGAGTTCCTATTTAGCATAGCTATCTTAGACCAAAAAATTCCTCAATACTTAGCAATAATCATCCGCTGCCCCCAGCTATTGCAAGAGGGAGCAATACCTAATTAAACATTTTCAACTTCAACAACAACCGGTTCATTTTCAATAACTGGTTCATTTTCAATAACTGGTTCATTTTCAATAACTGGTTCATTTTCAATAACTGGTTCATTTTCAATAACAACTGTTTGAGGACTTTCAGGAGTTGGCTCAGTTACCGTTTCTTGCTGCTTTACTGTCTGTTCTTGATGGTCAGTCAAGTGTTTTTTGGTTTTTAATTTCAGGTCATCAGTCAGAGGTAAAGCATCAATTTCTGCCAAAAGTGTTTCCAGGGATTCTTTTTTACTTCGCTCAGTGTAAAAAGCATTCAGAACCGCTTCAATTCCGTACTGAGCAATCGCATCTCCTAGCACAGTAACCAACCCCATCGCTCCAATACCCAGAAAAACTACAAAGGGTTGTCCGAGGGTCAGAATTAGCACGATGACAGCAATAATAGCCGAAGCTAAATAAGTACCTGCCACTTTTTTGATAATGTTATCGAGTTCCATAAAAATCACCTCAAATTTCTAGCGAAGGATTAGTTTAATTCTAAAGCAAGGTTAATCTGTCTGTTGATCGTCGTCAAGTAAAGCTTGAAGAAAAGGTTCAAGACTTTTGGGACGATAATCTGAAAAAGCCTTTAATCGTTTTACCACACTGTGATGAACAGTGACAACTTTTGTATTGAAATATCGCCATTGCTCACCTCCTAAGGACGACAATCCTTTAACAGTATTATCGAACTTGATGGTCGGGTCTAGTTTAATTTGGAATTCCTCAGATTCAGAGGTGGTTGAGTCAAACTCTAATCCCAATTTTTTGGCTTGATTAATCATCCATTGTAACGGGTAATCGGAAAGTCCTTGATATTCTTTTTTGCCACCACCTAGACAGGTATGTTCACCCACAAATAAAACTTCTTTGACAACTTGTTCGGGATTTTCTGGATTGGCTTTGATCGGAGTGGAAGGGAAGTTTTTACGTTTTTCATCAATGGCAACAGCATGAAAAGCATTCTGGATAATCGGACTTAATTTTGTATTACTAAATTCATATTTTTTATGATAAAACTTAGCCAGGGGAAACCAAGGAGTTAAATCAGGAATACCAAAATTGCCAACTGTATCCCAACAACCTAACATCTTGACTGGAATACGATCTTGAAAATCTTCCTTTTCTGTCTCAATTTTTTTAGCATTAGCGGCACGGAATTGTTGAGCTTTGGCACTATCAGAACTAACGGTGTGGTCTCGATAGAGTTGATAAGCCAGGGGAATTTCTTTAATCTTAGAGCGTTTTAGGATTCCACATTTATCGATAAAACTAGCCAAACAACGAACGATATATGCGCCTCGACTAAAACCTAACAAATAAATTTCATCCTCGGTTTTGGGATTGTAGTTAAGGACAAGAAAACGATAGGCATCTTGAATCATTCGATCAAGGCCCCAGCCAAAAGTTTCATTGCCTAAACTTTTAATAAATTCGTTATCTTCGGGGGTGCCAGAACCTGACAAAAAGACGATTTGGGGGGTTTGATCCTCGGCAATATACTTAATAGATTCGGCAAATTTAACCACATTGGTGGGGTAAGAACTGGTAGAGTCTTCCCAAGAACCATCACAACAAATAACTAACCGTTTTTTCTGGTTTGAATAAGTCAGGATATCTGGTTGAGAAATTGCCGTTTTAGTAATCTCCTCCATTTCATTGCTGGCAAGAGCAGCTTCTGCGGCAATTATAATTGATTCTGGATTCTCTTCCAGGGAAGGTTCTTGATGTTCGGCTGGAGCATCCTGTTCAACCACTTCTTCTTCTTCAAGGGAGTTAAAAATTTCGTTGACCATTGTTATCCTTTTCGCACTCCTTCTAGCTTTACTGCTAGTCTGAACTTTTGATTTAGGGATCGAGGTCGGTTTGGAGGGAAGACTATCTAGTTGCCAGGTTGTCCCATAAAGAATACCATGATTGCTATAACTTGTTTGATCCTCGGCACTGCCATTGAGTGATAAATAAGTAACTAAGCCAAGGTCATCAACTAAGGGAGATTGATACATCGCTTTTTGGATTTCTTCTTGGCTACGCGCTTGATTCCAAACAGAAAGTTCTGCAAGACAACCTTGCCAATAATGAGAGAGATTAACAGAGGCTCCCAAGATGATTTTTTCAATCCCCGTTAAGGCACGGTTATGACCGTTGCCACGATGCCAAATGATACCATTGCGATAGATCAACATTCGGCCTGTGGTCGCATTTTTGACAAAGGCCCAATGAGTCCAATCGCTATAATCCTTAAGCTTGACTTTTTTTTCAATTCGATCGAAACCTTCTTCATTACCCGCATCCCAAAAAATCGCAGGTTTCACGGGATCGCCCCAAGGCAGGGTAATATGTAGAACCCGGTTATTTTCCCGATTAACAGCTTCTAAAAGAGTCGTTTCTGTAGCTAAATTATTTTCCCCTTTTGCCCAAAATGTAATGGTAATACTCTGATCGATGTCAAGAAATCCGTGGGATAGATCAATATGATCATCGATGCCATTAAATTTTAGTACAGAGCGTTGTTCAGCCATTGGTTTTGTCATCGACCGGGGGAGAAAGGGGTAATCAGGGGTTCAGGGACTCTGACTAATAAGAGATTGATTTATCTGTCATGATTTCCCAGAATCCTACCGCCTAGCTTAACACATTTTAGTTATCTAGCGATATATATATAAATAAATGTGTAAGTAGATGGGCGTAAAAAACTCTAAGATCCCCCCGCCTGTCGGCACCCCCCTTATTAAGGGGGGCAGGGGGGATCGAGTGCAAAACCTATCTTCTATTTAATTGCAAACAGCTACTTAGGAGTCAACGACTAATATTCCAGAGCCGGCACTTGCTGTGGCGAGAAACTCAGAGGAGTTGACCCCAATCCCTATCGCCATCAATAGGATTTGGAGGGATGCTCATGGCTGATTGACATCCCTCCCTGGGCCGGTTAACAGCAAACCCTAGGTACTTATTGTAACTCTGACCAAATTCCGCGGCAGCGCTCTACAATTAGTCCCTGAAAAATTAATTGGGTTGCGGGATGAATCTCTACTTTATACAGAGCAAAAAGACCTGTTGGACTATTTAGATTTAACTCCCTTCGCGTTAGAGATAAGGCTTTTGTTCGGTGCATTTCCACCGCTTTTAGTAAGCCTGGATAACTAACATTACGCAGGGACAATTGACCATTTTTTGTGAGATAAATAGCATCATTTTGCAAGAGATATTCCAAACTGATCAAACTAGCGTGGACATCCACATCTTTTTCTAAACCCCCTAAACGGTGAGCATCTAAACCAAAGCGAATGCAGAAATTAACAGCGACTAATTTTCCCGCTTCTTCGGCAGGTAAAGCACAATCGGCAAATTCAAAGCCTAAACTATCTGAGCGCCACTCCTCGACTCCGGCATAGGTATAGTTTTGAAACAGTTTATTTTTGAGTTTTAAGTCAAATCCCAACCCACTAGCATGACCCGCTTCATGGAATTGGGTATCGAGATGGCGATAGCGTTCACCATTAATTTGATCCTCTAGGGGTCTTAATAGCAAATCGGCCGTTTCTGGCTCAAAAATTTTTCGGATACATTCGTAGCTAGAACCGGAAAAGCGTCGTTTTTGCTCACTGGCATTATTTAAAGCTGGTCCTTGAACACTATTGGGAAAAGTCCACCTATGGGGAACGATAAAAGCCTCCCCCTTTTCACCTTTAACCGTGCCACAACTAGCAATTTCAGTAAAGGATAAATTTCTGGGAATCGGTTGTCTTAGACTGCCAAATTTTTCACGAGTCAAGCTTTCTAGTTGTTCGATAGAAGGTTGACTATTTTGGTGAATTTTTCCGTAAATTGCACTCAACGTGAGTTGTCGTTCTCCCTGACGATTGATGCGATAGGGAGCAATCATCAGAAAATAACCATTTTTACCGATAAAATTCAGATTAATGAAATCTTCTGATAAAATGCTCCAGTCGTTGGTTTCTAAAGCCGCTGCTGTTTTCCAGAGCCACTGAGCCGGAACTTCACAGCTATCTGCTTCCTGTTGACGGAGTTTTTTCGCCGCGATTGCAATTTTATTTTGCTCGATATCTTGGACGATTTCTTGGAACAACTGTTGTTGATTAACCAGGGTTTGATTCATTTTTTGGGTAGCTAAGTTGGTGTAATAGTTTAACGTTGTTTTTTGACCCGTCTCTCATCGGCTAAACTCTTAGCCATTTTAAGATTTTAGGGTCTTTGTCATAGCGATAGGTCAGTCCATCTTTCCCCGTAATTGATTTTCCCTGACTGGCTTTGCTTCTGATGCTACTAAGGGAATAGTCGCTTAATTCCTTCATTTGTGCATGGGAAAGTCCCTCTTCGACTTCTGTTAAGATTGTTGTCGTTGGCGATTCGGGGGGTGGTTCCTTGGCAGAATTGATTTTAGGATTGACCTCGGTTTCCTGATTCGGTAAATCTTCGAGCCTATCTTGAGAATTATCGACAGAAATATTAATAATTTCTTTCACTTTTTGTCGGCGATATTCCTCTACTGTAAGAAGTTGCCAATGGGAATTACTAGAGAGTTCTAAAACCCATTGATGATAGTTAAAGAGACTTTCCCGATGTCCGACACTAATAAAAGTTGTGTGAGTTTTCTGCAATTGCCGATATAAATTTTCCTCATTGTTTAAGTCCAAAGCACTTGTGGCTTCATCGAGGATAGTAAAACTGGGACGGGTAATCAATACCCTAGCAAAAGCCAAACGTTGTTGTTCTCCCAGGGACAAAATGTTTTCCCAAGGCTCTTCTGTATCAAAGCTATTGACTCGATTTAGTAAATTTTGGAGATTGACTGCTTGTAAAACTTCCCTCAATTTTATCTCATTGGTTTCTTGATTGCGATTGGGATAAAGTAACTGTTCTCGCAAGGTTCCTAAAATTATATAGGGACGTTGGGGCAGAAACAATACTTCTTCTAGGGGGGGACGCACTAATCGGCCTGTGCCTGCATTCCATAAACCGGCGATAGCGCGTAGCAAAGAACTTTTACCCCGACCACTCGGCCCGACAATTAATAAACCTTGTCCAGGCTGAACAGAAAGGGAGAGGTTTTCGACAATTACCTGTTCATAATCGGGGGTTTGCAAGGTGACATCTTCAAAGGAAAATTGGGTTTCTTCGATAGTTGTAATCGTGCTTAAATTTTCTGGTTGTTTAATGACTTCTTCTAAGGCTTGGGAAAATTGCGATAGACGTTCAACATAACTGCTAAATTGTGCCGAAGTGCCAAATTCACTAATTAATTCCGCCAGCGCCGTAGCAAACAAATTAGCCGCTAAACAGGCTTGCCCGACCTGTCCGAAACTAATGCCCTCACTATTGATATACAAAGGACCCAAAATGACAAAAGTAAATACTTGAATTGCCGCCTGATAGCCCCGACTAAAAATTTCTGTGCCTCTCTCCCAATCAATTTTACGTTTAGCGCTGTCTAAGAGTTTATTAAATCGCCGCTGAATAATATTTAATTCCTGATTTTCTCCCTCAAAGAAAGCGATTGACTCCGCATGATTACGAATATGAGTTAGAGCATAATTGTAGTTAGCCTTAAGTTCTAATTCTTCTTGAGTAATTTTATTTAAGGCTTGGTTAAAATAGATAGCAATGACGTTACCGAGAATTGTCCAAACGACTAAGATAATGGCGACAGAGGAAGAAATTGACCAGAGAATCACTAAAAAAGTGATCATATCTAGGACATTTTCCAGGGCAACTGCAAAAAAGGAGAGAGCTTTACTGGTAATCGGCTCAATTTCCTGGGATAAACGCTGATCTGGGTTGTCGATATCGGATTTAAAATTAATTCTGTAATAGGCGCGATTATGCAAATATTTGTTGAGAATCCAGTCATTGAGCCAAGCATACCAATCTAGGGCGATTCTTTTCCTGAGAAATTTAAGCAAGCCAACTAAAAGGGTGACAAAGAGCAGTCCAACCGCGAAAACTACCAAAGTTTTGACAAATTTATCAAAATCATTTTTTTCAAGAATGACATCAACTAAGTAATTACTAACAAAGCTATTGAAAGCATTTAATCCCACAACTCCTAGGATTGCCCCGATTAGTAGGATGAGCATTGCCCAAGCTTTCATCACATCGGCAAAAGTCCTTCCCCCCGATTCAGTAGGATACCAATAGGGAGCAGCGATCAGCTTGACACTGTGCCAAAATTTGCTGACATCGGAGATAATATTAGTCGTCGATCGATCTTGAGGGACTTTGGCGGACATATAGCATTTATATTTGAGTTGTGGACATTTTGCTGGAATGATTTTAGATTTTGGTTGGATTGGCGGAGTAGAAGGCAATTGGCGAAAATATAAAGCTCCCCGACAATTTTAAGGTTATTGTGTTTGAGTTGTGGTAACATACTCCCGTCGCTTTATCTGTCAGCATAGAGCGATGGCTTTCTCAGCCCCCCTGCTACTGCTTTTTTAACCCTCGTTATCTTACTACAAGTAACCATCGTTTTGATAGCTAAAGCTAGTGAGCGCTTCTCAGACTACCACATATTACCGAATTTCGTTGACCATGACAAATTTTATTTTCTCTTCCATGACAAATTTCCTTTCCTATGATAGGATGTCAGGACACAAGGGACGGCTATGACCTGCTTGTCTGACTTGCTCGCCTTAGCTTCTTTTTTTGCTTTTCTCAACTTTGTCTTTCTGTCGCCTTTAACAGACTAACTCATGCCAGTAATACCAGCCTTTGCTAATCAGAAAATAGAGTTTACAGATATACTATATATTCCCTATTATGTCGGTGAACAAGTTAAACTTTTGCGTCAACGCTATTCTGGCAATGTTGTCTTTATTCATATTAATAAGACAGGTGGCAGAAGTATTGAGAAATCTCTAAATTTACCTTTTGAGCATAAAACTGCTTTAGAAAAAATTGACGAAATGGGCAAACAAAGGTGGGAGCGAGTATATAAATTTACAAGTGTTAGAAATCCTTGGGACAAAGTTATTTCTCACTTTCATTATCGTGTTGAAACCAATCAGACAAATTTAAGGACAAAACCAATAAAATTTAAAGAGTGGGTTAAGTTGACCTACGGGAATAAAGCTCCTTTGTATTATGACATCCCTAAAATGTTTATGCCTCAGTTGGATTGGATTACAGATCATGAAGGGAAAATTTTAGTAGATTTTATCTGCCGTTTTGAAAATCTTAATAACGACTTCAGTGTCCTATGTGAAAAACTTGGTAGAAATGCGACTTTACCTCATATTAATTCCTCAAAACATGGCAACTACCGTGAATATTACGATGATGATACTATTGAGATTATCGCAAAATCCTTTAGCAGAGATATAGAGAAATTTGGCTATAAATTTTGATATATTGGATTAACTAGGAAAACCGTTTGAAGATAAAATCAGATAGACTTCTTATTGTCGCTGCCAACAGAGTAACCCATGCCAATAATGAAAGCACTTGCTAATCATAAAATCGTTATTACAGCTACATTTACCAGTGAACCAGTGGAGGATTCCCTGTCATATTGGCTCAAAAAAATAGGATTTCCTTATTCAATAGAATTTGCTCAGTACAATCAAGTCTTTCAAGAATTACTCAATCCTGCTAGTCTTTTAGCGACTAATCAAAATGGGGTTAATGTGATTCTGGTTAGGTTTGAAGACTGGGAAGGAAGTAAAAACAAGGCCGAATTGACCTTAGAGCAAACCCTTAGAGACTTTGGTAATGCCTTGAAAACGGCGACAATGCGCTCGCCAATTCCCTATTTAGTCTGTGTCTGTCCCCCCTCTCCAACCCATGATACAACGTTCAATAGTTTACATGAGAAATTACAAGAACAATTAGACCGTGATCTCCAGAATATCCCTAGCATATATCTAATTAAAAGTCAAGCATTACTCAAGACTTATCCTGTACAAGAGTATTATGATCCTTATGGAGAAGAACTAGGAAATATTCCCTATACCTTGGCTTTTTTTGCGGCTTTGGGGACAATATTAGCGCGAAAAATCTTAGCCTTGATAAACTCTCCTTACAAAGTGATTGTCCTTGACTGCGACAATACATTATGGCATGGGGTTTGTGGAGAAGATGGAGTTAAGGGAGTGAAAATTGATGCTCCATTTCGAGCTTTACAAGAATTTATCATCGCACAGCAAGCAGCAGGAAAGTTAATCTGTTTATGTAGTAAGAATCAACCAGAGGATGTCTTTGCCGTTTTTGAAGGACATCCCGATATGTTACTTAAGGAAAATCATTTAGTAAATTGGCGCATTAACTGGCAAGAAAAATCTCAGAATTTGCAGTCCTTAGCGGAGGAATTACAACTAGGATTAGATAGCTTTATTTTTATTGATGATAATCCAGTTGAGTGTGCGGAAGTTAGAGCAAACTGTCCAGAAGTTTTGACATTACAACTTCCTGAAAATTGCGATCATATTCCAAAATTTTTAGAACATATTTGGGCTTTTGATCACCTCAAAACCACTCAAGAAGACCGACAAAGAACTAATCTTTATCAACAGAATATTCAGCGTCAGAATTTACAAAAATATTCCCTTTCTTTTGAGGATTTTCTCGGCCAACTCAACTTAGAAATAGAGATTTCCCCGATGCAAACGGAGGAATTGACGCGAGTTGCCCAACTTACTCAACGTACTAACCAATTTAACTTAACAACTATCCGACGCTCAGAATCGCAAATTCAAAAACTTTGTGGTCTAGGGGAATTAGACTGTCGAGTGGTTAAAGTAAAAGATCGTTTTGGGGATTATGGTTTAGTTGGTTTGCTATTATTTACTGCTCAAGAAAAATCCCTGATTGTCGATACATTTTTGCTCAGTTGTCGAGTATTGGGTCGCGGTGTAGAACATAAAATGTTAGCTTATTTGGGTACAATTGCTCAACAAAAAGGGTTAGAACAACTCAAACTTATTTATAAACCTACCCCCAAAAATCAACCAATTTGGGATTTTTTAAGGACTGTTGGTCAAGAATTTCAGCAGGAAAAAGAGGAGAGATATTTATTTAATTTTCCTAGTTATATTGCGTCTAAAGTTAATTTCACTCCTCTCGGTGATGAACATAAAATAGCTACTAAAAATTCATCTAAAACAGTTAAGAGAATTATTCGATCAGAGTTTTTTGAAGAGATTGGAAATAACTTATATGATGCTCAACTAATTCTGCGAACAATTAATTCTCAAAACCAGCGTCAACGGACTCAGTTAGACACAGAATTTATTGCTCCTCGTACTCCTCTAGAAAAAGTGATTGCTTCTCTATTCGCAGAAGTCCTTAAACTTGACAGAGTGGGGAGAGATGACGATTTTTTTGAGCTTGGTGGTGATTCAATTCGGGGAGCAATTCTAATTAATAAACTGCAAGCACAACTAAACGAAATTATTCACTTTATTGTTTTATTTGACAAAAAGACTGTTAAGGAATTAGCCGGATATATAGAGGAACATTATCCAAAAGCAGTTACCAAAATACTAGGTAAAGAAAGAACCGAAATTAACAACCTACCACAAGAGCGCATTGCTGAAGCTAAAGTGTTACAAATGCGCTCCCTAATTCCTGCTCTTAGCAGCCCAATAGATGATGACAATAGCAAAAATCCACCAGCTATATTTATCCTTTCTCCTTATCGTAGCGGTTCCACCTTACTCCGCGTTATCTTAGGAGGAAATCCACAGCTTTTTGCACCTCCAGAATTGGAACTACTAGGGTTTAATATTCTTAGGGAAAGAAAGGCGAAATTTTCTGGCCGTTACAACTTCTGGATGGAAGGAACAATTCGCACCATCATGGAAATTAAGGGGTGTAATGCTGAAAAAGCGATCGCAATTATGGAAGAATTAGAAGAGAAAAATCTGACTAGCAAACAGTTTTACCGTCTTCTACAGGGATGGTTGGGAGATAAAATCTTAGTGGATAAAACTCCATCCTATTCTCTAGATTTAGAAACTCTAAAACGAGCAGAAATAAATTTTGATAACCCTCTATATATTCATCTGGTGCGTCATCCTTTAGGAATGATTCACTCTTATGAAGAAGCTAAAATTGAGCAAATATTTCCCTATCAAAATCCTTTCAATAATCGAGAACTTGCCGAACTCATTTGGCTGATTAGCCATCAAAATATCTGCGAATTTCTACAACAAGTTTCTCCCCAACGTCAGTATCAAGTTAAATTTGAAGACATCGTTAAGCAGCCACAGAAAACCCTAGAGAGTTTATGTCAGTTTTTAGGAGTAGAATTTAATCCTGATATGCTGCAACCCTACCAAGAGAAAAAGCATCGCATGACTGACGGTATTTATGCCGAATCTAGAATGCTAGGAGATGTAAAATTTCATCAACATCAAAGCATTAATCCTAACACCATTGAGCAATGGAAAGATTACTACAACACTGACTTTTTAGGTAATGTAACTTGGCAACTAGCAGAGTCTTTTGGCTATCCGAAAAATAACAATAATATTCCTCAAATTAGTCGAAAAAATCCCGCCGAACCTCAGACTTTCCCGGTTTCTTTTGCTCAACAGCGACTATGGATTTTAGCGCAATTAGAACCAGACAGCTCTTTTTACAATATGTTTAAAGCGGTTCATCTTCAGGGACGCATAAATATAGAAATTTTAGAACTTAGTCTTAACGAAATTGTCCGTCGTCACGAAATTCTACGCACTAATTTTAAGGAAGTAGCAGAAACTCCAGTACAGGTAATTGCTCCCCGCGCAACTCTGAAAATTTCGGTTGTGGACCTACAAGGATTATCAGGACAAGAACAGTCACAACAATTACAACTTTTAGCAACTGAGGATCAATTACAACCTTTTGACCTGACTAAGGGAATATTGCTAAGAGTCACCTTAGTGCAACTTAAATCAGAATCATCAGCTTTGTTATTGACCATGCACCACATTATTAGTGATGGTTGGTCAATGGGAGTATTGCTCAAAGAATTGTCAAGTTTATATCAAGGATTTTTGCTTGATGATGGTTCTGTTCTCTCAGAATTGCCGATTCAATATGCCGATTTTACAATTTGGCAACGACAATGGTTACAAGGAGAAACTCAAGGTTTTATCACCATCCAAAACCAAATTAATTACTGGAAACAACAGTTAGCCGCAGCCCCTCCTTTGCTAGAATTACCTACGGACAGACCCCGTCCCTCTGTGCAAACTTTCCGAGGTGGATGTTTTTCCTTCCAGTTAGATGCCAAACTGACAGCATCTCTAAAAGAACTCAGCCACAAATCAGCAACTACCCTATTTATGACGTTGATGGCGGCTTATGTTACTCTATTATTCCGCTATAGTGGTCAGGATGATATTCTGGTAGGAACACCGATTGCTAATCGCAACTATCAAGAATTAGAAGGATTAATTGGCTTTTTTGTCAATACCCTAGTGATGCGAACTCGCTTAGAAGGTAATCCCAGTTTTGAAGAATTATTAAGACAAGTGCGTTCTGTTTGTACGAATGCTTATGCTAACCAAGACGTTCCTTTTGAGCAGATTATCGAAACTTTGCAAATAGAGCGCAGTCTTAGTCACAGTCCTTTGTTTCAGGTCATGTTTGTTTTACAAAATGTGGCAATGGAGGAATTAGAAAATCCTGAGTTAAAAATATCGCATCTACCTCTAGATAATGTTAACGCCAAGTTTGATCTCACCTTACAAATGTGGGAAACAAATACAGAAGAAGGCAACTCTCTCCAAGGATTTTGGCAATATAATACAGATTTATTTGATCAAAACACAATTGCTCGCATGACTGGTCATTTTCAGACATTATTAGAGACAATTGTTACTAATCCGCAAGAGTCGGTAGGAACCTTGCCATTACTAACAAAAAAAGAGCGTTATCAACTGTTATTAGAATGGAATAATACTGATACACTATACAGTTATACTCAGTGTATTCATCAGTTATTTGAAGAGCAGGTAAAACGGACTCCTGATGCTGTAGCTGTAGTATTTAAAGATGAAAAATTAACCTATAATGAGTTAAATCATCGAGCTAATCAGTTAGCGCATTATTTGCAATCTTTGGGAGTAAAACCTGATCAATTAGTGGGGATTTGTCTTGAGCGTTCTTTAGAGATGATTGTGGGGTTATTGGGGATATTAAAAGCGGGTGGTGCTTATGTTCCTCTTGACCCAGAATATCCGATTGAACGGTTAAGCTTCATGTTAGAAGATGCTCAATTATCAGTGCTGTTAACGCAACAAAAGCTAGGAGAAACTCTACCTCAACATCAAGCTTCGATTATTTATTTAGATACCGACTGGGAAAAAATTGCCGAAAACAGCCATTCAAATCCAGAAAACACCGTCACTCCAGATAACTTAGCTTATGTTATTTACACTTCCGGTTCCACAGGTAAACCGAAAGGGGTGTTAGTCAATCACTCCAATGTCGTGCGATTATTTGCCGCTACAGATGCTTGGTATAATTTTAGTAGTCAAGATGTCTGGACTCTATTTCATTCCTACGCTTTTGACTTTTCGGTGTGGGAAATGTGGGGAGCTTTGTTATATGGTGGACGCTTGGTAGTTGTCCCCTACTTAGTGACCCGTTCCCCCGAAGCATTTTATCAGCTATTATGTCAAGAAAAAGTAACAATTCTTAATCAAACTCCTACCGCTTTCCGTCAGTTAATTCAAGCTGAAGAATCCTTAAAAGGAAGTTTTCCCCCCTTATCAAGGGGGGTTAGGGGGGATCGTTCATCGACAACAGATAACGATTTAAGCTTACGTTTGGTTATTTTTGGAGGAGAAGCTTTAGAAATTAACAGCTTACAACCTTGGTTTCAGCGCCATGGCGACCAATGCCCCCAATTAGTTAATATGTACGGAATTACGGAAACTACCGTTCATGTCACCTATCGACCATTAAGTATGACCGACTTGGATAGTACAGCTAGTGTGATTGGTCGTCCCATTCCCGACTTACAGGTATATTTACTAGACCAATATTTACAACTTGTACCGGTTGGTGTACCCGGGGAGATGTATGTGGGGGGTGCCGGAGTAACAAAAGGTTATCTCAATCGTCCTGAATTAACAACAGAAAGGTTTATTCCTAGTCCTTTTGAGAAGGATGAAGTGATCCCCCCAACCCCCCTTAATAAGGGGGGCAATGAGCCGTCAAAATTATATAAAACGGGAGATTTAGCCCGTTATTTACCTAAGGGAGAATTAGAATATTTAGGGCGCATTGACAATCAGGTTAAGATTCGGGGTTTTCGGATTGAGTTAGGGGAAATCGAAGCATTATTAGCATCTCATCCCCAGATTTGGGAAACAGTAGTAATAGTGAGGGATGATGCAACAGGAGATAAGCGTCTTGTGGCCTACATTGTGCCACAATCGGAAAAAATAATTACCATTAACGAAATACGGCAATTTCTGAAAGCTAAATTACCCGGTTATATGATACCTAATGCTTTCGTTATTTTAGATGCCTTACCCCTTACTGCTAATGGAAAAATAGATCATCGAGCTTTACCACCACCAGAATCTAGTAGTGAACCATCAGAAAAATATGTTGCTCCGCGTAACCCGATCGAGGATATATTAGTAACTGTTTGGTCAGAAGTGCTAAAAGTCGAGAAAGTGGGTATAAATGATAACTTCTTTGAACTGGGAGGCCATTCCCTACTAGCCACTAAATTAGTAGCACAGATCCGCGATCGCTTGAAAGTTGAACTTCCCCTACGTCAGTTATTCAACTCGGCCACACTAGCAGAATTAGCCCAAGGGATTGAACAGTTAAAACAGGAAAAATCCGATACCATCGTTCCAGCAATTTTACCAAGAAAAAGAAAATGAATTTTGAAGAATTACCCCTATCTTATGCCCAACAGCGTTTATGGTTCTTAGATCAATTAGAACCAAACAGTCCCTTTTATAATATTTCCTTGGCCTTGCATTTAGCAGGAAATCTCCAGGTAGATGTCCTCGAAAAAAGCCTACAAGAAATTATTCAGCGCCATGAGTCCCTCCGCACAAATTTCGCCACTATTGAGGGAAATCCTGTACAAGTAATTAAACCAGAAAGTAATTGGCAATTAACGCTTGTCAATGGGAAAGACAGCCCAAAATATCGAGAAGAGCAGGAAATAAAAAAATGGCTAGAAATTCACAGCCATCAACCTTTTGATTTAGCCAATGACTCCCTAATTAGAGCCACCCTACTTAAGTTATCAGACACAGAACATTTTTTGCTGATTTGTCTGCACCATATTGTCTCTGATGGTTGGTCAATGGGGGTATTTATTGAGGAATTGACAACCCTTTATAATGCCTATACTAAAGGTTTAGAACCTCTTTTACAAGAGTTACCAATCCAGTACGCAGATTTTGCAATTTGGCAAAGGGAATATTTACAGGGAGAAATCCGAGAAAATCAGTTAAATTACTGGCAAAAACAGTTAGCAGCAGCACCCGCTTTATTACATCTACCTACGGATTATCCCCGTCCTCTACAACAAAGTTTTCAGGGAGATCGCATAAAATGTATCCTTTCTCCAGAACTTAGTCAAGGGTTAAATAAGCTGAGTCGGGAAAAAGGTGTCACCTTATTTATGACCCTGTTAACCGCATTTCAGACCTTACTCTATCGTTACACAGGACAAACAGATATTTTAGTCGGTACTCCCATCGCTAACCGTACTCGTAGTGAATTAGCTGGGTTAATCGGCTTTTTTGTCAATACCTTAGTCTTAAGAACAGATTTAGCCAGAAATCCCAGTTTTAGCGAGTTATTAAAACAGGTACGAGAAACAGCAACGGATGCTTACGACCATCAAGATTTACCTTTTGAGATGTTAGTAGAGGCCCTACAACCTGAAAGAAATATGAGTTATACTCCTTTATTTCAGGTGATGTTTGGTTTAGATAATGAAATTGTAGATAGCATAGATTTAGAAGGAATAAAAGCCACTCGTCAGCCTTTAGAATTTAAGA
The DNA here is from genome assembly GCF_020245805.1 of Microcystis sp. M179S2. NCBI lineage: Bacteria > Bacillati > Cyanobacteriota > Cyanophyceae > Chroococcales > Microcystaceae > Microcystis > Microcystis sp. M179S2. Next base: position 20,998 of record NZ_JADBUE010000173.1, read on the forward strand.
CATCTAAGTTTGACTTAAGTTTATCTATACAGGTAAAAGAAGCTGGATTAACTGCGATTTGGGAATATAATACAGATCTGTTTGACAAAAGCACAATTGAGCGATTATCAGGGCATTTTGTTAACCTATTAACTGGGATTATTGCTAATCCAGAACAAACCGTTAGCCAATTACCATTACTGACAGAAAGTGAGCGCAATCAGTTATTATTTGATTGGAATCAGACTGAAACTGACTACAAAAATGATTTATGTCTGCATCAGTTGTTTGAACAACAAGTAAAACAGAATCCACAGGTGATCGCAGTTAAATTAGAAGATGAATTTTTCACCTATCAAGAATTAAATAATCGTGCTAATCAATTGGCACATTACCTACAATCTTTAGGGGTAAAATCCGATAGTTTAGTCGGGATTTTTGTTGAACGTTCCCTAGAGATGGTTATCGGAATCCTGGGAATACTTAAAGCAGGGGGAGCTTACGTTCCTTTAGATATTAATTATCCAAAAGAGCGAATTACCTATATTCTTGAAGATACTCAACTTAGTATTCTCCTGACTCAATCACAACTTCTGGAACAATTACCAGCATTTCAAGGAACAACTATCTGTTTAGACCAAGACTGGTCAACAATTGCCAAACAGAGTACAGTTAACCCTTTGGTAGCAGTTGAGCAGCACAATTTAGCCTATATTATCTACACCTCCGGCTCCACAGGTCAACCCAAAGGGGTAATGATTGGACATCGCTCAGTAGTCAACTATATCCTGACTACTATTCGAGAGTATGGTATTACCTCAGAGGATCAAATTCTGCAATTTTCCTCTATCTGCTTTGATGCTTCCGTTGAAGAAATTTTTGTTAGTTTGTTATCGGGTGCGACCTTGGTATTACGAACAGAAGAAATGTTGCGCTCTAGTGAGGATTTTTGGCAATGTTGTCAAAAATGGCAATTAACAGTTTTGGGTATTCCTACTGCTTATTGGCATCAATTAGCCTCTGAATTAACCCCTGATACCCTGCCAATTCTCTCAAAGATTAAACTAATTGTCATTGGTGGGGAAGCCATTCAACCGGCAAAAGTACAGCAATGGCAAACAGTTACAGGCCAATATTCCCCTCTTCCTCGACTATTAAATGCTTACGGACCAACGGAAGCAACCATTGCGGCGACTTTCTCCGAATTTACTTCACCAACTATAACCAATGTTCCCATTGGGCGACCCATCAGTAATACTCAGGTTTATATTCTTGATGCTTTCTTACAACCTGTTCCTGTGGGGGTAGCTGGAGAATTACATATTGGCGGTGTCGGGTTAGCCAGGGGTTATCTCAATCGTCCAGAATTAACTCAAGAGAAATTTATCCCTAATCCTTTTGAGAAGGATGAAGTGATCCCCCCAACGCCCCTTAATAAGGGGGGCAATGAGCCGTCAAAATTATATAAAACGGGAGATTTATGTCGGTATTTACCCGATGGTAAAATCGAATATTTAGGACGGATTGACAATCAAGTAAAAATTCGGGGTTTTCGCATTGAATTGGGAGAAATTGAAACCGTTCTTAGTCAGCACAATGCAGTAAAAACGGCTGTTGTTATTGCCCAAGAAGATGAGATAAATCAGAAACGTTTAGTCGCCTATATTATTCCCCAAGTAGAGATTGTTTCCACCCAAAAGGAGGAAAATTCGCTTAATGTTACTGAACTGCGGCAATTCCTGAAAGCTAAGTTACCAGAGTATATGATTCCTAGTGCCTTTGTCATTTTGGAATCCCTACCCTTAACGCCCAATGGTAAGATTGATCATCGTGCTTTACCGGCTCCCGAATTCCAAAGCCAAGCGCAATACATTGCGCCGCGTAACCCCATTGAGGAGATATTATCCTCGATTTGGGGAAAAGTGTTAAAAGTTGCACAGGTGGGGATTCACGACAACTTCTTTGAGTTGGGTGGACATTCATTATTAGCAACGCAACTAATTTCGCGCATCCGTGAGGCTTTTCAGGTAGAAATGCCCTTACGCGAGTTATTTGTTGCACCGACAATCGCCGAATTAGCACAGGGAATAAAACGGCTTTCCGAAGGAGAACAACTAACTGAACTGCCGATTTTACCCAGGGACAAAGCAGCAGAACTACCCTTATCTTTTGCTCAGACTCGTCTCTGGTTTTTGGCTGAATTTGAGTCGAATAGTTCTTTTTATAATATCCCCCTAGCCTTGCGTTTAGAAGGAACTTTAAACTCAGAAATCTTAATCCAGAGTTTAGGAGAAATTTGCGATCGCCATGAGGCTTTACGCACCAACTTTATTACCGTTGATGGTATCCCTACCCAAGTTATACAAGCACGAAACTGGACAGTTACGGTTGTTGATTTACAGCATTTATCTGGTAGTGAACAAGTAATTGCGTCTCAAGAGTTAGCACAAAATCAAGCGATTCAACCCTTTGACTTAGCCGGTGAACCCTTAATCAGAATCACTTTAGTGGTGTTATCTGAAACGGAACATCTCTTATTAGTCTGTATGCACCACATTGTCAGTGATGGCTGGTCAATGGGGGTATTTCTTCAGGAACTAACCGCCCTCTATAATGCCTATATTCAGGGTTTATCTTCGCCTCTAAATCCCCTATCTATCCAGTATGGAGATTTTACCCTTTGGCAAAGACAATGGCTGCAGGGAGAGGTATTGCAACAGCAACTAGATTACTGGCAAAAACAGTTAGCCGGCGCACCGGCCCTCCTATCTTTACCAACAGATAGACCTCGACCCAATCAACAAAGTTTTGCTGGGGGACATTTACCCTTTAGCCTTTCTTGGGAATTAACCGAAAAACTGACCCAATTAACCCAGGAACAGGGTGTCACCTTATTTATGACCCTGTTAACCGCTTATGCTGTCTTACTTTACCGTTATACAGAACAGGAAGACATCTTAATTGGTACTCCCATTGCTAACCGTAATCGCAGTGAAATTGAAGGTTTAATCGGCTTTTTTGTCAATACTTTGGTCTTGCGAATTGACTTGTCAGGTAAGCCCAATTTTAATCAGTTATTGGGTCGAGTACGGGAAATGGCAATGGATGCCTATGCTCATCAGGATTTGCCCTTTGAAATGTTAGTAGAAGTCCTACAACCTGAACGAGATTTAAGTCACGCGCCTTTATTTCAAGTGGATTTTCTGCTGCAAAATAGTCCCCCGTCTCCCTTAGAACTAACAGGATTAACCGCCACTCCCCTCACCACAGAAAATGACACCGCCAAATTTGATCTAACCCTGGCGATGGAGAATACCGGTTCAGGATTACAAGGGGTATGGGAATATAATACCGATTTATTTGATCGCAGTACCATTGAGCGATTAACAGGGAATTTTATCACCTTGCTAGAAGCATTGGTTGTTAACCCGCAGCAGCCAATTTTCCAACTACCACTATTAACTGAAGTCGAGGCAAAAGAATTATTAGAAGAATGGAATGCTACCGAAAAAGACTATCCTTTCCATCATTGTGTTCATCATTTATTTGAAGAACAAGCGGCACGAACACCGGCTGCAGTAGCAGTGGTCTTTGAAGGTCAAGAATTAACCTATCAAGACTTAAATATTCAGGCGAATCAATTAGCCCATTATCTCCAATCTTTGGGGGTAAATTCAGAAGTTTTAGTTGGCATTTATCTAGAGCGGTCGCTGTTAGTTATTGTCGGATTATTAGCAGTTCTCAAAGCTGGAGGAGCCTATATACCTTTAGATCCAGATTATCCCCAGCAACGGTTGACTTATATGGCAGAAGATGCCCAAATTTCTCTACTGCTAACTCAAGAAAGTTTACTCGATTCTTTACCAGCAGAAGATGTGGGGGTAATTGTCTTAGATAAATTAGCCGAGATTTTGACAGTTCAAAGTCCAGAAAATCCCTTCAGTGAAGTGGTTCCAGAAAATTTACTATGCCTATTATATACATCTGGTTCAACCGGTAAACCTAAAGGAGTGATGTTAACCCACGCGGCCTTAGTTAATCATAGTTGGGGCATTAGTGAAGTATTCGGTTTAACAGAATCTGATCGCGTTTTACAGTTTGCTTCCTTTGGCTTTGATGTCGCTGCGGAAGAAATTTTCCCCACCTGGTTAAAAGGTGGCACAGTGGTCTTAAGACCAGGGCAAATGTTCCCAACTTTGACTGATTTTGCCGATTTTATCGAACAAGAAAGCCTCACCGTTTTAAATATTACCCCTGCCTATTGGCATGAATGGGCGCTCGCCGTTTCCCAATCATTAGCTACTGTACCATCCAGTCTGCGGGTCGTCGCCGTGGGAGGGGATGCAGTGTTACCAGAAACCGTCAATATTTGGCGACAAATGGTCGGAAAACGGGTTGAATGTATTAATGTATATGGACCTACAGAAGCGTCTGTAACCGCCATAGTTCATGACTTGCTAGATTATCAGTCAGAAAAAATCAATTCAGTGCTGATTGGTCGTCCCATTGCTAACACAAAAGCATATATCTTGGATCAAAATCTGCAACCTGTACCCATTGGCGTGAAGGGAGAATTGCATTTATGCGGTGTTCGTTTAGCGCGGGGTTATCTGAATCGTCCCGAATTAACTGCTGAAAAATTTATTGACAATCCCTTTGCTCATTCACCGTTCAATCGTTTGTATAAAACGGGAGATTTAGCGCGTTATTTACCCGATGGTAATATTGAATGTTTTGGCCGGATTGACAATCAGGTTAAAATTCGCGGATTCCGTATTGAGTTAGGAGAAATTGAAGCGGTACTTAACCAAAATATTGATGTACAAACATCTTGTGTGATTATTCGGGAAGATACCCCGGGGGATAAATATTTAGTCGCCTACATAGTAGCTCATTACGAACGGATACCGATGATTAGTGAACTGCGTCAGTTTCTGTCCAGTAAATTGCCTTTGTATATGGTTCCTCAAGCTTTTGTTTTTCTGGAATCTTTACCCCTTACTACTAATCGTAAGGTAGATCGTCGCGCTTTACCCGCACCAGATAAAATAGGAAATCGCCAGGATCAATATGTAGCACCACGCAATGGAATTGAGGAGATGTTGGTGCAAATTTGGACAGAAATACTCAAAATAGAGCAAGTGGGAATTTATGATAATTTCTTTGAAATTGGCGGCCATTCTCTCCTCGCAACTCAATTAGTTTCTCGGATTCGGAGTTTATTTAAAATAGAACTACCTTTGCGGAGTTTATTTGGTGCAGCTACGGTAGCCGAATTAGCGCATCTTATTGGACAATTACAGCAGCAAAATCTCACGCTAACAGTACCCCCCATTTTACCGAGAACTAAGGATACAGAACTACCTCTATCTTTTGCTCAACAGCGTTTATGGTTTTTAGATCAATTGCAACCAAATAGCGCTTTATACAATATACCGATGGTGTTGCATTTCCGAGGCAACCTCAATCAAAAGGCCTTAGAACAAAGTTTACGAGAAATCTGTGATCGCCATGAAGTATTACGGACTAATTTTGTCACGATTGATGGACAACCGACTCAGATTATTCAAACAACAAGGGAGACAATATCGGTCGTTGATTTACAAGATTTACCCATCCAAGAGCAAGCAGAAAAAACAGAGCAATTAAAGCAAAAACAAGCCACTCAACCCTTTGATTTAGCCAAAGAATCCTTAATCAGAATCACTTTAGTGGTGCTATCCGAGACGGAACATTTCTTATTAGTGTGTATGCACCACATTATTAGTGATGGTTGGTCAATAGAAGTATTTATTCACGAACTGACCAGCTTATATAATGCTTACACTCAAAATCATCCCGCAAATTTAGCTCCTTTACCGATTCAGTATGCAGATTTTGCACTCTGGCAAAAACAATGGTTACAAGGGGATGTCCTGCAAACTCAATTAAATTACTGGCAAAATCAACTAACAGCTGCACCCCCTTTATTATCGCTTCCCACAGACCACCCTCGGCCTGCGGTGCAAAGCTTTGTCGGTACTCAGCAAGAATTTTCCCTTTCCCCCAAACTTAGCCAAGCTTTGACTGAATTGAGTCGCCAACAAGGGGTGACATTATTTATGACGCTGTTGGCTGCTTTTGATGCTTTACTGTATCGTTATACAGGGTCAAGTGATATTTTGGTAGGAACTCCCATTGCTAATCGTAATCGCGGTGAAATTGAGGGTTTAATCGGCTTCTTTGTTAATACTTTAGTGATGCGGACGGATTTATCAGATAATCCGAGTTTTAGTCAGTTATTAACCCGTGTTCGGGAAGTGACAATGGATGCTTACGCGCATCAAGACTTACCCTTTGAAATGTTAGTCGAAGCGTTGCAACCGGAACGGGATTTGAGCCATACTCCCCTATTTCACGTCGCTTTTGTCCTGCAAAATACACCTAAGTCTGAGATTGCAATGACGGGATTAACGGTGACAGATTTGCCACCGGAAAATACCACAGCTAAGTTTGATTTAACCTTAGCTATGGTTAACACCGATGATGGCTTAAAAGGTGTCTGGGAATATAATACTGATTTGTTTGAAAGTAGCACTATTGAGCGATTATCAGGGCATTTTCTCAACTTATTAGGGGGAATTGCGGCCAATCCTCAAGCGCGGATTTCCCAATTACCCTTACTGACAGAAAGTGAGACTAATCAGTTATTAATTGAGTGGAACAATACTCAAGTTTACTATACTGAGTATAAGTGTATTCATCAGTTATTTGAGGAACAGGTAAAACGCACACCCGACGCGGTAGCGGTGGTCTGTTCCCAGCAACAATTAACCTACAATGAGTTAAATTGTCGTGCTAATCAACTAGCTCATTATTTGCGGAAATTAGGCGTAAAAGCTGATACTTTAGTCGGTATTTCCCTTGAGCGTTCCTTAGAGATGATTGTCGGATTATTGGGGATATTAAAAGCGGGTGGTGCATATCTACCTCTCGACCCAGATTATCCCAGTGAACGGCTACAATTTGCCATCGCTGATGCTCAACTGTCATTATTGCTAACTCAAGAGGGATTAATCGATAAACTACCCGAACATCAAGCGCGGCTAATCTTGTTAGACAGATTCACAGAAGAAATTAACCAAAACAGCCAAGATAACCTAACAGGAGTAGTAACAGCCAATAATTTAGCTAATCTCATTTATACCTCTGGTTCTACCGGAAAACCTAAAGGGGTAATGGTGGAACATCGGGGACTATTTAACCTAGCTCAAGCGCAAATTAAAACGTTTAACTTACAGTCAAACTCTCGCATTCTCCAGTTTGCTTCCCTCAATTTTGATGCTTCTATCTGGGAAATTATCATGGCAATAGGAGCAGGTGCAACCCTTTATTTAGACACAAAAGACGCTTTAATGCCTGGGTTGCCATTAATGGGGCGATTAAAAGATTATGGTATTACTCATGTTACTTTACCACCCTCAGCCTTAGCGGCTTTGCCCCTAGAAGAAATCCCAGAGTTACAAACAATTATTGTGGCAGGAGAAGCTTGTTCAGAAGAATTGATCAAACAATGGGCTACGGGTAGAAATTTCTTTAATGCTTATGGACCGACAGAAACCAGCGTTTGTGCCACGGTAGAAAAATGGACAGATGAAACCCTGAAAGTAACTATTGGTCGTCCCATTGCTAACACCCAAATTTATATCTTAGACTCCCATTTACAACCTGTCCCGATTGGTGTTCCGGGAGAATTACATATTGGTGGTATGGGATTAGCGCGGGGTTATCTCAATCGTCCCGAATTAACCCAAGAAAAATTTATCCCTAATCCTTTTGAGAAGGATGAAGTGATCCCCCCAACCCCCCTTAATAAGGGGGGCAATGAGCCGTCAAAATTATATAAAACGGGAGACTTAGCCCGTTATTTACCCGATGGTAAAATCGAATATTTAGGACGGATTGACAATCAGGTAAAACTGCGTGGCTTCCGTATTGAATTAGGAGAAATTGAGGCCGTACTCAACCAAAATGAGGCAGTACAGTCTTCTTGTGTGATTGTTCGTGAAGACAATCCAGGGGATAAACGTTTAGTTGCTTACGTCGTACCGCAACAGGAAAATCAACCGAAGAAAAAACCTCCAGTCACTTATGTTGTACCACAACAGAAAAATCTCACATCAGCCAAGAAACTAGAAAACAGATCAACAGACCAAGTAGAACTATGGCCATCCATAGCTGAATACTATGTTTATGACGACTTGCTGTATTATGCAATGACCAATGACCACCGACGTAACGATAGTTATAAAGTTGCTATTAATCAACTGGTCAAAGATAAAATAGTTGTTGAGATTGGCACAGGTAAGGATGCAATCCTATCCAGATTTTGTGTAGAAGGAGGAGCTAAGAAAATTTATGCAATTGAAAGAAATCAGGAAACTTGTCACGAAGCATTAGCTCAGATTAAAAAATTGGGATTAGCAGATAAGATAACCATAATTCATGGTGATGCGAATTTAGTAGAAATACCCGAACTCGCCGATGTCTGTGTTTCAGAAATTGTAGGAGCAATTGGTGGCTCTGAAGGTGCAGCTATTATTATTAATAACGCCCGACGATTTCTTAAACCAAATGGTTTGATGATTCCTGAAAGAAGCATTACTAAAATGGCCGTTGTCACTGTTCCTGATCAAATATTACATCATCCCCAATTTTCTCAAACTCCTGCTTATTACACGCAAAAAATATTTGAGCAAGTCGGCTATCCCTTCGACTTAAGGGTTTGTTTTAAGAAATTTCCTCAAGCCAATGTTCTATCCACTGTAGATGTTTTAGAAGACTTAAACTTTAACGAACATATTAGTCCAGAATTTTCCCATGAGGTAAACTTTGAAATCCAAAAAAATGGGCGAATGGATGGATTTTTAGTTTGGCTCACTTTGCAGACTATTGCTGGTGAAGAAATCGATACTCTCAAACATGAACATTGCTGGCTACCCGTTTATTTTCCAGTATTTGAACCGTCAATTCAGGTTGAGCGTGGAGATGTCATTAAAGCAGTTTGTGAGCGGACACTGTGCGAAAATAATTTAAACCCAGATTATGCGATTAAAGGTCATCTGGTCAAAAAGAGTGGAGAAATTATTGACTTTGAATATGTTTCCTATCACTATAAAAATAATTTCCGACAACGACCATTCTATCAACGCCTATTTCCTAATTATGATGAGAGTCAAAATAGTTACTCTGCAAACTTAGGTAAATCTTTGAAAGCTAATCTCAAGAATTTGTTACCCGACTATATGGTCCCAACGGCGTTTGTTCTTCTTGATGCTTTCCCCTTAACTCCCAATGGCAAAATCGACCGCCGCGCTTTACCTGTTCCCGATTTACAGAGCCAAGGTGAATATATAGCTCCCCGTAACCCCATTGAAGAAAAAATGGCGCAGATTTGGGGTGAGGTACTGAAATTAAAACGAGTCAGTATTGAGGATAATTTCTTTGAATTAGGTGGACATTCTCTGTTGGCAACTCAAGTTATTTCTCGATTACAGGAAACCTTTGAGATTGTTTTACCCTTGCGTTATCTGTTTGAATCTCCAACCATTGCTCAGTTAAGTGCGGTAATTTTAAAAGAACTGCAAACAGGTTTAGGGTTAAAGCTACCATCAATTGTACCCGTTAATCGAGAGGATGATATTCCCCTATCCTGGTCCCAGGAACGTCTCTGGTTTGTGAATCAATTAGAAGGGGAAAGTGGGGCTTATACTATTGATTTAACGATGCGTTTGCGGGGAAATATCAATATTAAAGCCTTAGAAAAAGCTTTCCAGGCAATTATTCAACGCCATGAACCCCTACGGACTCAGTTTAAGCTCAAAGATAACAAACCAATACAAGCGATCGCTCCCAATGTAACCTTCACCTTACCAGTTGTCAATCTGCAAAACCTCAGTCATTCTGAGCAACAGGTAAAAAACCTGTTATTAGCAGCAGCCTCCGAACCCTTTGATCTCGAATCAGGGTCAGTATTACGAGTCAAATTATGGCAAGTCAAGACAGAGGAATATGTACTATTATTAGCTATTCATCATATTGCAGCGGATGGTTGGTCAATAGGTGTTTTAATCGACGAATTATCGGTCTATTATCGAAGTTTCTGCACCGGTACAAAAGCAGATTTACCTACTTTATCGATACAGTATGCTGACTTTGCCCTGTGGCAGCGTCAATGGTTAACTAATGAAGTATTAGACCGTCAATTAAGCTACTGGAAGCAACAATTAACCGGGGTTCCCCTACTACACCAACTTCCCACAGACCGTCCCCGGCCAGCAATCCAAAGTTTTCGCGGTGGGACGGAGCGACTGCAACTAGATAGTCAACTAACGCAACAACTGAAAAAACTCAGTCAAGAGTCCGGTAGCACTATTTTTATGACATTACTAGCGGGTTTTGCTGTGTTACTATCTCGTTATAGTCAACAAACAGATGTGGTAATTGGTTCACCAATTGCTAACCGTAATCGCACCGAAATTGAAGGGTTAATCGGCTTTTTTGTCAATAGTTTAGTGTTAAGATTTGATTTATCTCAAGACCCGACCTTTGAGGATTTTCTCGCGCAGGTCAGACAAACTACTCAAGATGCTTACGACCATCAAGATTTACCCTTCGAGATGTTAGTCGAAAAATTACAAATTGAGCGTCATTTAGATCGTAATCCTTTAACACAGATAGTTTTTGCCCTTCAGAATGCTCCTAGTTCTCCCTGGGATTTACCCGGAGTAAACATTGAGGAGATACCATCAGGACTTGATTCAGTTAGGGTTGACCTAGAACTTTACCTCTGGGATGCACCGGAAGGATTGGGCGGTTTTTGCTCTTATAACAGGGATTTATTTGATGCTGAAACTATTGTCCGTATGATGAATCATTTTAAGACTTTGTTGGCGGCAATTGTGGAAAATCCCCGTCAATCAGTAGCTTCACTACCCTTATTAACCCCAGAGGAAGAGTATCAACTATTAGAGGAGTGGAATGAGACAAAAGCTGATTACTCCTATAACAAGTGTATTCATCAATTAATTGAGGAACAAGCAGCGCGTACCCCTGATGCAGTAGCAGTAGTCTTTGAAAATCAACAGTTGACCTATGCAGAATTAAATAGTCGGGCCAATCAACTAGCTCACTATTTACGCTCTTTAGGTGTAGAAACCGAGGTAATAGTCGGTTTATGTGTAGAGCGCTCTTTAGACATGATTGTGGCATTAATAGGCATCCTTAAAGCCGGTGCTGCCTATCTACCCCTTGACCCAGAATATCCTCAAGAACGCTTACAATTTATGTTAGAGGATAGTCAAGTACCCTTATTACTAACCCAAAGTTTACTGATTGATAAACTCCCAAATCATCGAGGCAAAACCATCTTTTTAGCTGAAACTTGGCAAGAAATTAAACCAATGAACCGGGATAATTTGACGGGGAAGGTAACAGCTTCTAATTTAGCTAATGTGATTTATACTTCTGGTTCTACGGGTAAACCTAAAGGGGTGATGGTTGAACATCAAGGGTTATGTAACTTAGCTTTGGCGCAAATTCAGACTTTTGCTGTGTCTTCTCAGAGTCGAGTGCTTCAATTTGCTTCTTTTAGTTTTGATGCCTGTATTTCAGAAGTTCTCATGGCTTTGGGAGCGGGAGCGAGACTTTATTTGGCAAGTAAAGAAAATTTAATGCCCGGTTTACCCTTAATCAAGCAATTACGGGAGAATAAGATTACTCATATTACTCTACCGCCATCAGCTTTAGCGGTACTACCTTGGGAAAATCTTTCCTCTCTGCAAACTATTATTGTCGCCGGGGAAGCTTGTTCTCCTGAATTGGTGAAAAAATGGTCCCAGGGACGAAATTTCTTTAATGGTTATGGACCCACCGAAGGAAGTGTTTGTGCAACGGTAGCTAAATGTACGCCGGTTGATGAAAAAATAACTATTGGTCGGCCAATTCCTCATGTGCAGGTTTATATTTTAGACTCGCATTTACAACCGGTTCCTATCGGTGTACCCGGGGAATTACATATCGGAGGAGCAGGAGTAGCCAGAGGTTATTTGAATCGCCTAGAATTGACAGCAGAGAAATTTATCTATTTAGAAAATAAGGAACAGTTAAAAGGCAAACGCTTGTATAAAACAGGAGATTTAGCTCGTTATTTACCTGATGGAAAAATTGAATATCTGGGACGAATTGACAATCAGGTTAAAGTAAGGGGTTTCCGCCTTGAATTAGGGGAAATTGAAGCAGTTTTGAGCCAACATCCCCTAGTACAAGAAGCGGTTGTGATAGCTCGCGCTGATCAGGCAAGTGATCATGATCATGACCAGCTTAATACTAATTTGGTAGCCTACTTAGTTCCGGCTCTCAAGGGTCAAGTATTGCCCCAACAGCTTGCTCAATGGCAGAGTGAATATGTTAGTGATTGGCAAAAGATTTACGAAGAATCCTACAGTAAACCCCAACCTCAAACCGAGGACCCCACTTTTAATATTAGTGGTTGGAATAGTAGTTATACGGGACAAGCTATTCCCGCAGCAGAAATGCAGGAATGGGTAGATCAGACAGTGAGCCGAATTTTGGCAGATCAACCACCGCAACGAGTGTTAGAAATTGGTTGCGGAAGTGGCTTATTGCTATTCCGTGTGGCGAAACATTGTCAGGAATATTGGGGAGCCGATTATTCCGCTGCTACTATTAATAACCTAGAACATTTATGTGGCACAATTGAGGGTTTAGAGGGCAAAGTAAGATTATTACACCGAACAGCAGATGATTTTACCGGCATTCCCCAAGCTACTTTTGATCGAGTAGTAATTAACTCTGTTGTTCAGTATTTCCCTAGTGTGGATTATCTATTACAAGTTATCGCAGGAGCAGTCAACACGATTGCAGATCGGGGTAAGATTTTCCTAGGTGATATCCGTAGTTTGTCCTTACTAGAGCCTTACCATGCGGCGGTACAGTTAGCTCGCACTGAAGCTAATAAAACCCTTGAAGAATGGCAAAAACAGGTGAATCAAAGTGTAGCTACCGAAGAAGAATTGTTAATTGCACCTCAGTTCTTTATCGCGCTTAAACAACGTTTTCCGCGAATTTCTTGGGTAGAAATTGCCCCGAAACGGGGTCAGGCTGACAATGAGTTAACCCAATTCCGCTATGATGTTACTTTACATCTGGATACTGATGGGCAAAAAACGACAATTCCTTGGCTAAATTGGCAGCGGGATCGGTTTTCTTTAGCGCAACTACAAGATAAACTAAAACTGGAACAACCAGAATATTTAGGTATCAGAGATGTACCCAATCAACGATTACAAAAGGCGCTACAAATTTTAGACTGTTTAGAAAATCCTCCTGGGGTAACAACGGTGGGAGAATTGCGGCAATTGTTAGCAAAAAATAGCGGGATAGGGATTAATCCTGAGCAAATGTGGCAACTGGGAGAACAGTTAGGTTACACTGTTCATCTCAGTTGGTGGGAAGGTAGTCAAGATGGTTCTTTCGATGTGGTTTTCTGTCGCCAGAATGCCATCCTAGAACCGATAATAAGTAAAGTTGATCAACAACCATACCCCAATTTTTGGGATGATGAGACGATTATTCCCAAATCCTGGACTGATTATACGAATAATCCCCTATATGGTAAATTAGTCCAGAAGCTGATACCACAGGTGCGGGAATTTGTCCAACAAAAGCTACCTAGTTATATGGTTCCCCAGGCTTTTGTTTTGCTTAATACCCTACCTTTGACTCCTAATGGTAAAGTAGATCGGCTGGCTTTGCCTACACCCGATACAGCTACACGCAATTTAGCTACGGGATTTCTCGCACCTCGTACCCCGATTGAAACTCAAATGTCTCAAATTTGGAGTGAAGTTTTGGGAGTCGAACGTATTGGAATTAAGGATAATTTCTTTGAATTGGGAGGACATTCTTTGTTAGCAACTCAGGTTATTTCCCGTTCCCGCGATCTTTTCTCGGTGGAATTGTCTTTACAAAATCTGCTGGAATACCCAACTATCGCTAATTTAGCCCAAATTATTGAAGTTCTTACCGTTGCACCGGGAGAAACAGCTATGACTGAAACCTTAGAAGATTATGAGGATGGTGAATTATAAAAACAGTTAAAGTTTTAGCTGATATCAATAGTTTAGCAAGACAGTTAAAACGGCAAAGGACAAATATTGATCCTAGTCAATGGCAATCTGATGTACTTTTACATCCTCAGGGCAAACTTCGTGATTTAGAGCTAATTTAACAACAACTTTGGAGGCAATTGGTAAGTGAAAGTAGGAGATTTTTTAGCGTATTTGAAGGGTTTAGAGATTAAACTATGGCTGGAAGGCGAAAAACTTCGTTTTCAGGCTCCCAAAGGGGTTATGACCCCAGAAATTAAAGAAGAAATCGCCGCCAAAAAAACTGAAATTTTGGACTTTTTAAGAGCGGCAAAAATCCCAACTAATACTGTTGATTTAGAGATTATTCCCGTGTCACGGGATCAGGATTTACCCCTCTCTTTTGCTCAACAACGACTCTGGTTTCTGCAGCAACTTTCTCCCGATAGTCATTCCTATAATCTGTTGGAAGCTTTGCGGTTAGAAGGCTCCCTCAATCTGTTGGCTTTAGAACGAAGTCTCAGTGAACTGATTCGCCGTCACGAAATTTTAAGAACCACTTTTACCATGGTAGAAGGGCAACCAATTCAGCGCATTGCTCCCCCTTCAACCGTAAGTTTACCCCTGGAAGATTTACAAAATTTATCAAAGAATGAACAAACAGAACATCTGCAAGAAATAGCGATTGCTTTCTCCTTAAAACCCTTTAATCTAGCCAAGGAATCATTAGTCCAATTTAAGTTACTTAAACTGGGTTCTCAAGAGTATGTATTGCTGTTGAAGATGCACCATATTATTTACGATGGTTGGTCTTTGAGCATCTTCTTTGATGAATTATCTCAACTTTATGCGGCCTTTGTCCAGGGTTTGCCTTCCCCTCTCGCTAAATTATCGATTCAATACGCCGATTTTTCTGTATGGCAACGTCAATGGCTCACCGGTGAAGTTTTGGAGCGTCAACTTAATTACTGGCAAAAACAGTTACAAGATGCACCTACTATTTTAGAATTGCCGACGGATTATCCCCGTCCTCCAATTCCTAGTTTCCGGGGTGATGGGCAGGTTTTTCGCCTGAATCAAGACTTAACGCAACGCCTCAAAAGGTTAAGTCAGGAGTCAGGAGCAACACTATTTATGACTTTACTGGCGGCTTTTTTTGTCCTAATTTCTCGTTATAGTGGTCAATTAGATGTTTTGGTAGGTTCTCCCATCGCTAATCGTAATAGTTCGGCAATTGAGAAATTAATGGGCTTTTTTGCCAATACTTTGGCTTTAAGGGGTGATATGTCGGGAAATCCGAGTTTTCTGGAGTTATTAGAACGAGTAAAGCAAACAACTTTATCAGCTTATGCCCATCAAGATTTGCCTTTTGAAATGTTAGTAGAAAAATTACAATTAAACCGAGATTTAAGTCACAATCCTTTGATACAGGTGATGTTCTCACTGCAAAATACTCCCCAATCTGAGGCAAGTTTATCTGGCTTAAAGATGGAGAGTTTGCCTTTATCTGTTGAGATTAAAGCGCGATTTGATTTAGAGGTAAATTTTTGGGAAGTTTCTGATCGTTTAGAAGCGGTTTGGTGTTATAGTACGGATTTGTTTGCTGCCCCCACTATTAACCAAATGGGGCAACATTTTCAGAATCTCTTAACTGCGATTGCAGCTAATCCCAATATGGGAATTTTTGAGTTATCGATGTTAAGTGATGAAGAACGTTATCAATTGTTATCATTGTGGAACGAAACTCACACAGATTATCCCTCTGATAAATGTATTCATCAATTATTTGAAGAACAGGTAAAACGCACACCCGATGCGGTAGCAGTGGTATGTTCAGAGCAAAAATTAACCTACAATGAATTAAATTGTCGTGCTAATCAATTAGCCCATTACCTGCAAAAATTAGGAGTAAAACCAGAGGAATTAGTGGGGATTTGTCTAGAGCGTTCCTTAGACATGATTGTGGGATTATTGGCTATTCTTAAAGTCGGTGGAGCTTATGTTCCTATTGACCCAGATTATCCCCAAGAACGCATTAGCTTCATGCTCCAAGATACCCAAGTTAAAATAATATTAACCTGCGAATCTTTACAGAATTCCTTGCCAAATCATCAGACTATTGTTATCTGTTTAGATAAAGATTGGCAACAAATTAATCAGGCAAGTCCGGAGAATCTGAACAGCACAGTTTCTGCGGATAATTTAGCCTACGTTATTTATACTTCTGGTTCTACAGGTAAACCTAAAGGTGTTGAGGTTATTCATCGTAGCGTTAACCGTCTTTTGTTTGGCGTAAATTACGCACATCTGGATGCAACACAAAGATTTTTACAAATGGCTCCCATTGCTTTTGACGCTTCTACCTTTGAGATTTGGGGTGCTTTATTACATGGTGCGAGATGTGTGATTTTTACGGAAGATATTCCTACCGCTACAAGTTTAAGAAATGCAATAGACAAACATGGCATTACTATTTTATGGCTAACGGCTGCTTTGTTCAATAAGATTATTGACGATAATTCCCAAGCTTTATCAGGAATTAAACAGCTACTAATTGGTGGAGAAGCACTTTCAGTTGCTCATGTTCATAAAGCACTGGAAACTTTGCCATTGACGCAAATTATTAATGGATATGGACCAACAGAAAGTACAACTTTTACCTGTTGCTATCCTATTCCTAAACAACTAGAGGCAACAATAAAGTCAATTCCCATTGGTTGTCCAATCTCCAACACACAGGTTTACATTTTAGATAACTATCTCCAACCTGTCCCGATTGGTGTAGTAGGAGAATTACATATTGCTGGTGCAGGATTAGCCAAAGGTTATCTTAACCGTCCCGAATTAACCCAAGAAAAATTTATTCCTAATCCTTTTGAGAAGGATGAAGTGATACCCCCAACCCTCCTTAATAAGGGGGGCAATGAGCCGTCAAAATTATATAAAACGGGAGACTTAGCCCGTTATTTACCCGATGGTAATATTGAATATGTAGGACGGATTGACAATCAAGTAAAAATTCGCGGCTTCCGTATTGAATTGGGAGAAATTGAGGCTGTACTTAGTCAAAATCAGGCGGTACAGTCTTCCTGTGTGATTGTTCGTGAAGACAATCCCGGGGAAAAACAGTTAGTTGCCTATATTGTACCTAAGCTAAGAGTAAAGCTAACAAGTGGCGATTTGCGTCAATTTCTTAGCCATAAATTGCCCGGTTATATGGTTCCTGGTGCTTTTGTGCTACTGGAGTCTTTCCCTTTAACAGCTAACGGAAAAATTGATCGTCGTGCGTTAAAAGCTCCTAGTAATACCAGTGATTCAGACAGATTTATTGAAGCGCGTAATCAGTTAGAATTAAACCTCGTGCAAATCTGGTCAAAAGTGCTAAAGATTGACAAAATTAGCGTGCATGATAACTTTTTTGACCTCGGTGGTCATTCCCTTTTAGCTCCTTATTTAATCACCCAAATTCAAGAACAGTTAGGCAAAGAAATTGCCGTAACTACAATATTTCAAAACCCAACTATTGAACAGTTAGCGACCATTATCCAAACCGATGCAGATTCCTCTAACCAGTCTTGTGTGGTTCCCATTCAACCCCAGGGTTCAAAGCCTCCTTTCTTCTGTGTTCCAGGCGCCGGGGGACGACCATTTTATTTTTACCATTTAGGACGTTGTTTAGGAAAAGATCAACCTTTCTACAGTTTTGAAAATGATCTCTATCAACAGTTTGGAGAAATCACTCGTATTGAGGATATAGCCAGTATTTATCTTAAAGCCATGCAAGATTTACAACCCCAAGGCCCCTACTTTTTGGGAGGACATTCCTACGGTGGTAATGTGGCTTTTGAAATGGCTCAACAGTTGGTTAATCAGGGTCAACAAGTGGCATTACTAGCAATCATTGATTCTTCAGCACCCACTTATAAAGACAAACAAATTTTGCTTGATTATATTAATTGGGATCATGCGCGATGGTTAGCTGAAGTCAGCAAAGGTATCGAAGTTTATTTAGATAAAACCATCGATATTTCCTATAAAACTCTTCAACTCTTAACAGTGGAGGAACAATTAAGATACGCCTTAAACTTTTTTAAACTGGCTAATATGCTTCCTCCCAATGCGGAAACTAGGCAGCTTGAAAAAATTGTCCAAGCCTATAAAACTAGCTGTTTATGTCTGATTGATTATCTCCCTAAACAGATTTATCCTGGTAAAATTACGATTATACGGGCCAGGGAGGAATTAGCTGATGATCCAAATAAAGATTTAATAGCTGGAGATTGCGAGGATTCCTCTTTAGGCTGGAGTGAATTTTCTACAGAGCCAGTTGAGATTCATTTCGTCCTAGGAAATCATGTCTCGATTATGGTAGAACCCCATGTCCAGATTTTAGCCGAAGAGTTAAAAGTTTGCCTTGAGATTTGATACCAAACCCGTTTTTAAGACTATGGTTAACTCCCAATCCAACTTGAAAAACCCAGTTATCAATTGTTTCTCCCCAATCTCATCTATCTTTTAAACAGGATTTAATCTAAGAACTGACGATTTTCTACAAGTTGTGTGAACGGTAAGACTAATGTAAAATGCTGCAAGGCATCTGATTGCTAGACAGCCGATTTGTATTCTTTTGCCTTACCATGGATTTTATATGAGTGAAATCCCGACCAACCAATCCAACTTAGTGATTTTAGGAGTCTCATCAATGACGGAAACTACTGAAACGGCCATTCCCAATGATTTTCTCGGAATTAATCCCACAGAAATCAACAAAAAACTTGTCTCCTGGGGAATTTCTCTGGATGAAGTTGTTCAAAAACTTGCTTCTCTGGGACTCCCCGGCATTATTTTCATTATTGCTGTTGCCGCATCTGGTGGTACTGCCTATCCTGCGATTTACGCACTTTTTGGGTTAGGCGGTCCGCTGGGACTAATTGGTGGACTTGGGGTCTTAGGCATCTCTACCATTATTGGTGACATTGTTACGGGTTATGGCATTGAGGCACTGCTTAAAACGGTCTATCTCAAACGTCGTGAAACAGAAACTCAAGAATATCTCATCAATGAGGTGGAAGGTTTGCCAATTTCTCAAGTTCTAAAACTTAACCTTAAAAAGGCTATTGAAGTAGAAATTGCTGCCGAAGAACCCATTGCTCCGAAAGAAGTCGAAATTGCTGAAGAGTAGTTGTGACTTGACTAAGCACTTTCTCCCCCCGCTGCCCTCACCGGCAAATTGACTTTTTCAGCAAACCCTAAATACAACAAAAAACCGCCATAAATCTTACTCCTGCTTGACTTATGGCGGTAGTTTATTTCTGTCTGAATTACTGAAAGCAATCTTTAAATTAATTAACTATCTTCCCAGTCAGAAGGCCATTTCCAAGTCCAAACGGGAGCCGGTTCAGAATCGGGGGGGGAATCGGGAGTCGGAGCCTCGTCTTGGTCCGCAGACAAAAAACGAGCAAAGAAGGGGATTGCTTTACTCTGTTCGCTATTAGGATAATTCATGGTCATTCCTAGTTTTGAGTGGCAGCTTTTTCAAGATAGCTGCGATTACCTTGCGATAGTAACATATATTGCCGTCTTACTCAAGTCAAATACTTGGTGAACTACCTACACTTTTCTTGCGGGTAAGTGTAGGTTTCCTAGCCAACAGATAGCGGAATCGTGGATTTCTTGCGTCCTCTCCTACCCTATCCGATTTCCAGTTGGCTATCGTTATTATCGATCTGACTGTCTAACAGTATTTGCGTAGGTTTCCATTCCCCATCCATTGTTTGACAAGTACACACCAACCATACGGATTGCTCTCCATCCCCGAACTCAAGGTGACAATCTTGGCAGGTTTCTTGGAAGTTTTGATCCCCGAACTGCAATTCCCCATCTATATTACCGATATGGTCACTAAGCCTCAGTTCGGTAGGGAGCCATTCTCCATCGCGAGCTTGGCACTCAGCACTCAGGATTGTGCTGTTAGGGTCGTAGTTGATACTGCTACAAGTGTGCGAAAAATTAGGCATGACAACTCTGTGTTTTAAAAAACAGTATGATTCAGCATAGTGCCTTAACGGCCGACATTCCGCACATCTTCATATACTTTTATATATTTTTACATTCCCCAAGATGTTTTGACGAAAAACCTTCATTGTACAAACTACTATTAAGAACATTTTCAATAATTGATTTTTTCTGAGAAAAAAATTGACAATTCTTCACCTTGATCAAAATCCATGATTGTAGCTATAATCTTTACTGGCAAAGGATTGTAAGCAATATATTAGTAAAAATTATTAATTGAATGTTAAGAAGTGCGGAAAGTGGGTACTTCCCGCTCTACTAAGCCAAATCGTGTTAAACTAATGTAGTTTTTGCCGAAACAGTTAAGTGAGTTTAACAATGGATAAAAATGAATGGATTAGTAGATTCGATGATTTAATTTGTAGTCCTTCGATTCGAGAGTTTTATGGTGAAAGAGAGTTTTTTAATGTCGGTTATTGGCTCTCCCATACTCAAGATCAACAGGAAGCATCCTCTACTCTGATGGAGAAACTTTTAGAATTTATTCCCAACAAACAGGGAACAATTCTTGATGTTGGCTGTGGTTTGGGAGCAACTACCCATTATCTTCTCAAATATTACCCATTGACAGCAATTGTGGGGATTAACATTTCTCCGACACAAATTGCCAGAAGTCTCTTGAATTTTCCCGAGGGTAAATTTCTGTTAATGGATGCGGTAGAGATGGATTTTGCCGATCATTCTTTTGAGCAAATTATTTGTGTAGAAGCGGCTTTTTATTTTAATACTAGGCGGCAATTCTTGCAAGAAGCTTGGCGAGTATTAAAGCCGGGGGGAACCTTAATTCTCTCAGATCTGAGTTTTGCCACAACGGAACTTTTAGGGGATTGGACAGTTCCCCAAGCAAACACGGTCAAAGATAGGGCAGAGTATCAAAATCTTTATCAACAGGCAGGGTTTAAAGATGTTCAATTTGTCGAGGTGACGGAGGAGTGCTGGTTCAGACATTTTCGCCATCTTAAGTCTTGGTTAACAGAGGAATTGCAATCGGGAAAATTAGACGAAGAAACCTATAATTTAAACATTAAGGCTCTGGATAATTTGCTAAGTTCCTCGGCCATAACTTATTGGTTAGTTGCCGCCCAAAAGCCAGTCAATATACTGTAATAGTTGTAAGTTTTTCTTGAATTTTTGGAGACAAAAAAATGTTTGATTCCTTATCGGGTAAAAAAGTCGTTATTATTGGTGCAAGCTCCGGGATTGACCTAGCGATTGCCGAAAAATTGCTCTCCCTGGGGGCAAAAGTGGTGCTTTCCCATGCTTCTCAAGAGAAATTAGCTGCCGCTGTTGCCCTAATTTCCGGGGAGATTGAAGCCAAAACTGTTAATTTTTTAGAAGAAGATTCTGTTAATGCCTTTTTTGCAGAAATTGGCAACTTTGACCATTTAGTAGTCACCTCTCTGGGAGACAGAAATATGCCGCGAGCCTTATTAACCGAAATGACCACAGAAACGGCCCGGGGAGGTATGGAGAAATTCTGGGCAACCTTTTTAGCAGTGCGTGGCTCCCTGAAAACTTTGGCCAAGGACGGTTCTATTACCCTGACATCCAGCGTCACTATGTTCAAATATTCCAAAATGGGCGGAATTTCCGTCATAGCCGCCGCTAATAGTGCCGTAGCCGTATTTGGACGCGCCCTCGCCCTAGAACTCGCTCCTATTCGCGTTAACGTTGTTGCCCCCGGATT
Organism: Microcystis sp. M179S2; assembly: GCF_020245805.1. NCBI lineage: Bacteria > Bacillati > Cyanobacteriota > Cyanophyceae > Chroococcales > Microcystaceae > Microcystis > Microcystis sp. M179S2. The sequence continues at coordinate 42,886 of NZ_JADBUE010000173.1, forward strand.
AATAGAAGATACAAGCATCTGGACCAGTCAAGGTGATTCGGAACGCTCCGACCTGAGCAAATGGGCGGTTTCTGCTCTACCTGTCGAACATTTAGGGCAACCCGAAGAAGTCGCCCTAGCAGTATTGAGTTTGATTATCAACCCCTATATGACAGGGGTGGTTTTACCCGTGGACGGTGGAGTTACTCTTTAATCCCTAACTGGACTTAAACCCTCAACCCGGGAAAGTGATACTAAATCCTGTTTAAAGGGTATAGGAGGGAGTGGGAAGTGGGTTTTTAAAGTTGCATTAAGGGTTGATCATAGTACATAAGTTCGATTTTTTTGCGATCGCTTGTCAGCCGCGCTCGATCATTGAAAATCTAACATAGAACTTGTAGATTTTTCTACCCATCCTAGCCGATTTTTTACGTTGTAAACTGCCAGTTTTACCATATTCATGCTCGCAGATATTCTGTAAGGATTTGCTGGCTTTTTAGGGTTAGGATCTATTTTAACGACATTTCCACTCCAAAGATCACTACCAGTTGCCCAGTCTAATCCAGCCAACAATGAAATTTTAGCACTATCAAAACTGTTGTTATTTTCATCATAAATATCGTGCAACAAGTATCCTAATATTTCTAAGCCTACACTACGTCCTAAAATACAACTTGTCTGAAATTGAGTTAACTGATCAACGGTTAATTTATCTGTGCTATTCTCCGCTATTTCTCTAGTTTGAGAACACTCATGAAAAAACTGATTTAAACATTTAGATAAAACCTCAGATGATTCTTCAACGCTTATCTCTGTTAAATCAGAACTAATGTCGTTATCAAATGCTAAACTTACTAATTTAGCCACATAGTTAAATGTATAAATAAGTTTCTTTTTTAACGAAGTTTGATCTTTGATAGCTTCTGTTTTACCATCAAACATAGACACTTGATAGAGTAAATTTTTAGTAATACCCACCCGTCCTTCAAATTCACCAAAGGAAAGGAGTAATGATTTATCTAAAGGTCTTGTTTGAGCCATATCTCTAAAATCAGTTTGGCATTGTCTAAAATCCCCTTCCAAGACCAAAGTAATAGGAAAATCATTATCACCGATTAGTTCCCCCTCAGAATTTGTAATCAATTCGTGAATAGCGCGTTTACGATGTTGACCATCTGTAATATCTAATTTGATTCCACGCCCAATTACAACCAAGCATAGCCCACGAGCAAGATCGATCAGCTTAATTTTTTCTGGATCAACATTAGCTGTTAGAGTTCCTAAAATCCATGGTTTATCTTGTTTAATCCGCTTAAGGATATATTCTTTAACTTCCTCTGTATGTCCTTGAACCTCTGGGCGATTTTTTCCTGAATCGGGATCGTTCCCTGTAGATGGCTTTGCTTGGAGCAAGGTTGGTAAATCATGAGCGGGAACGTTTATTTGAACCATTTTTCGTTTTCCTTGTTGGAAAACTAGCCCAAGATAGCATTTCTCTCTGTAATGCTCAGAAAAGTAGTATTCCAGTACCTGATTCAGTTGTTGAGTCAAATCTGAAGAATGAGCTGCAATATCAGACATAATAGAAAAAAATACCAAAAAACACTCAATAATCATATATTATAGCAGTTATCTTAATGATGAGGCACGAAGTTTTCGTTTTGGGGAATAGGGAACGCCAGAATAGGGAACAAGGAACAGCAGCTGATCGCCCAAGGATGATGCCAAATCCCGTCATACTTCATCTTTAGGCGAAACTCTGTAGTCATCCTTGAGACACTCAGTATCGAGAGAAATACGGACTTTTTATGACAGATACCCTCAAATCAGATAAGTCGCCTATCCGTACTATTGCGGAGTTTGTCGAGGAGTTAAATTATTTAACTCAAGAAATACAGGAATTATACTGTGCAGATACTATTCCTTGGGTTGTGGGAGTATCATGGGGAAAAGATAGTACAAGTATATTGCAGTTAATCTGGAATGCGATCGCTGCCTTACCATTAGAGAAGCGACACAAAACCATTCATGTCATCACTACCGATACTTTTGTTGAAAACCCAATTGTTTCTACTTGGGTACGCAGATGTATTAGACAGCTTACAGAAGCGGCAAAACAGCAACAAATGCCTGTTAAATCGCATCTACTGCATCCTGAAGTTGACGCTACTTTCTGGGTTTGTTTGATAGGAAAAGGATATCCTGCTCCAAGGCACGGCTTTCGTTGGTGTACTGATCGCATGAAAATTCAGCCTGTCAATAACTTTATTCGCAATTTAGTCAGAGTTCATTGTGAAACTATTGTTGTGCTAGGAATTAGGAAGGCTGAAAGTCAAGCGCGAGCAATCACCATGAAAAAACATGAAATAGGTAGAGTTCGTGACAGATTAAGCCCCAATGGACGTTTAATCAACTCTTTGATTTATACTCCCATAGAAGATTGGCGTACTGATGAAGTATGGATGTACTTAATGCAGTGGGAAAATCCCTGGGGAGGAGATAACAAAGAATTATTAGCAATGTATCGAGGAGCGACTGCGGATAATGAATGTCCCCTAGTGGTAGATACTTCCACTCCTAGCTGTGGAGATTCGCGCTTTGGTTGTTGGGTTTGTACGTTGGTGAATAAAGATAAATCGATGGAGGCAATGATACAGAATGACGAAGAAAAAGAATGGTTACAACCACTTTTAGAGCTTCGCAACGAATTAGACTTAAAAAACGACAGAGAAAGGCGAGATTTTCGCCGTATTTATGGCAAGGTTGAACTTTTTGGTTCAGACAAGATCGAACCCATACCGGGACCCTATACTAAACAATGGCGAGAATATTGGCTGAGAAGGGTATTAGAAGCTCAGGAGAGCGTGCGTACTAATGCCCCAGAGGAGATGAAAGATATTACCCTAATTACCACGGAGGAACTCAGCGAAATTCGCCGGATTTGGAGGGAAGAAAAGCACGAATTTGATGACCAATTACCGAAGATTTATAAACAAGTGACTGGAGAAACTTTTCAAGACCCGCGACCGGGGGCGGATAATAATCTTTTGGGGAGTGAAGAATGGGATATACTCGCGGATATCTGTGCCGAGGATTCCATGCACCTAGAATTATTGGCTAAACTTATCGATACAGAACGTCAATATTTTCTCAAAATCTCTCGCAAGGGTATTTACAAAGACCTAGAAAAATGCTTTGAATCTAGTTCTCGTAGTAAAGAGGAAGCGATCGAAAATGCTCGTTATGTCTATGATCTAAAGAATGCTGCTCAAAGTGGCAATATTGCTCAGGTGAAAGAACAACTCAAAGAGAGTTTTAGTGAACCGGAAAAAGACCCGCAAAAACAGTTAACTTGGGCCAGTATGAAGTTCCCTACAACCGTTGAGGAGGAAGAATAACGGGTTTATTTTACCCGTAAACTGGCGATCGAGTGGACTATCAATAAAATTACTGTTTCTCGACGACGAGATGAAACCCTACCAAAAAATTCCTATTCGTGAATGTGGGGAACCCCTAGTACCTATACCCGCAGATAAATTTGTTATCCCTTCTCCCCACGCTTACGAGAAATTAGGGGCTAATTATCGGGGTAAATCTCCCTATTTTTTGCGACAAGGGGTGTTAAATGCTCTGATTGACGCTCAAAACCGTCTGCAAGTCTATCAACCCGGTTGGCAAATTCTGATTTTTGATGCCTATCGACCGATCGAAGTGCAACAATTTATGGTCGATTATAGTTTTCAGACTCTCCTAGACACAAAAGGATTAGCCAAAGAGAAACTATCGGAGGCAGAAAGTCAAGCGATTTTAACAGAAGTTTACACTATTTGGGCGGTTCCCAGCGATAATGCCGCCACTCCGCCTCCCCATAGTACCGGAGCGGCGATCGATATTACCCTGGTGAACGAGAAGGGACAAGCCATCGACATGGGGGGAGAAATCGATGAGATCAGTGAGCGATCGCATCCCGATTATTATATCGCCGCAAAAAGCCCGCAAGAACAGGGTTATCATCAAAAACGAGTTTTATTGGCTAAAGTGATGGAGGAGGCGGGATTTAGCCGACATAAGGGGGAATGGTGGCATTTTTCCCTAGGGGATCAGATGTGGGCCTGGTCGCTCGATCGAGCCTACGCCATCTATGGCAGAGTGGAGGATTAAGTAGGGTTTGCGGCAAAAAGTTTCTTGTGGGGACAGGGTGTGGGGTGTGGGGTGTAGAGTTTTACCGATTTTGAGGGGGTCAATTACCTAATTTTCAGAGGAAAAGTCCAGGGATTTTCCCCCCAATCACTTCCGTCGCCGGTACTTTTTGATTGACAAAAAGTCTAAAAGTCTTACCCAATAAGGTTTTAAGATTTATTCAGCCCACCCTATATCAATACTGATATACTAACGAAAGAAGACTCAAAGCTTACACCGACTCCCGATCGATGATCGCCAAAATTTGATTAACAAAAGCTTGGTGATCAACCACTGGTTTAGAAATATAACCATCGGCCTGACTCTGCTTGAGAAAATTCTCTCGATCGCCCTCCATAGCGTGAGCGGTGACGAGAATAACGGGTAAATCGGCGGTTTCGGGGTTAGCTTTGAGAATTTGGCTGATTTTAATGCCATCTACCGCTTTCCCTTCATAGACACTATGGGAGAGGGAGACATCCATTAAGATCACGTCCGCTTCCTTATCCCGAGCAATACGAAGCACTTCTTCCACGTCTTCGGTCCCTTTAACCTCTAGACCACCTCGTTTGGTCAAAATTTTGGCAAAAACGCGAAAATTAATCGGGTCGTCTTCTACAATCAAAACAGTCGTCATAGGGATGCTCAGGGATAAACAAGGTTAAAACGGACAAAATGCCTTATGATTCACAGCTAGACAGATTGAAAACGAGAGACTCATGGCCAAACAACTGGATTTCTTAGCTAGTGGTCAAATTATACCCACGGCCTTACACCAAGAGATGGAACGATCCTATCTAGAATATGCCATGAGTGTGATCGTGGGGCGAGCCTTGCCGGATGTACGCGATGGACTAAAACCAGTGCATCGTCGCATATTATACGCTATGCACGAACTGGGTTTAACTCCCGATCGCCCTTTTCGTAAATGTGCGCGGGTGGTGGGGGATGTCTTGGGTAAATATCATCCCCACGGCGATCAGTCAGTGTACGAGGCACTGGTTCGTATGGTACAGGATTTTTCCAGTCGTTACCCACTTTTATCGGGCCATGGTAACTTTGGTTCGATCGATAACGACCCCCCGGCGGCCATGCGTTATACAGAAACCCGTTTGGCCGGCATCGGTGATCAGGCGGTTTTGGGGGGAATTAGCGAAGCTATCGTTAATTTTAGCAGTAATTTTGATAATTCTCAACAGGAACCCGTTGTTTTACCCGCTCAGTTACCGATACTGATTCTTAATGGTTGTTCAGGTATTGCGGTGGGGATGGCGACTAATATTCCTCCCCATAATTTAGGGGAAGTGGTGGAAGGTTTAATCGCTTTGATTGATAATCCCGATTTAAGCGAGGAAAAGTTAGTAGAAATTATCCCCGGTCCCGATTTTCCCACGGGAGGCGAGATTTTAGATGATACCGGCATTCGGGAGGCTTATCGCACCGGTAGGGGGATTATTCCCGTGCGCGGAGTGGCGAAAACTGAAACAATTATCATTGAGGGCAAGCGCCGAAGGGAAAGGACGGCAATTGTGGTTACTGAGTTGCCTTTTCAGGTGAATAAGGCGGCATGGATCGAAAAAATCGCCGAATTAGTCAATTTAGGGAAATTGGAGGGAATTGCCGATATCCGCGATGAAAGCAATCGCGAAGGCATTCGGGTGGTGATTGAATTAAAGCGGGAAAGTCAACCGCAGCAGGTTTTGGCGGCTTTATACCAACAAACGGCCCTACAGACTAATTTTGGGGCGATTATCCTCGCTTTGGTCGATAATCAACCCCGGCAGTTATCTTTAAAACAAGTTTTACAGGAATTCTTGCGCTTTCGAGAAACGACTCTCACCCGTCAGTATGGCGATGAGTTGCAACAGGCCAGCGATCGCTTACACTTAGTCGAGGGTTTATTATTAGCTTTGCAGAATATCGATCGAGTGGTGGATATTCTCAAAAATGCTCCCGATGGGACGACGGCTAAGTATCGTTTTCAGGCAGAATTGGGCATTAGTGACGCTCAAGCTGATTCTATCTTGGCTATGCCCCTACGTCGTCTAACCGGTTTGGAAAGACAAAAATTAGAGACGGAAGCGACGGAATTACAAACAAAAATTCAACAGCTGGAAACCCTCCTCCATAACCGTCAGGAGTTTCTCAAGTCTCTGAAAAAAGAATTGCGCTCTTTAAAGAAAAAATTCGCCGATAGCAGACGGACAAAAATTCGCACCGGGAAGTCGGGGGACAGGAGACAGGAGACAGGAGACAGGAGACAGGAGACAGGAGAGAGGAGACAGGAGACAGCAGGGAAGAAATTGGATTCTGCTGTTAAAAAACAGGAGACAGGAGAGAGGAGACAGGAGACAGCAGGGAAGAAATTGGATTCTGTGGTTAAAAAACAGGAGAATAAAGTTAAGAAAAAGTCTGAGAGTGAGAATGAACCGATTTTAAGCCTATTTACGCCCCAAGAACCCCCAGAAAATGCGATTTTATTGCTTGATGCCGAAGATAAAATTAGTTGGACGACACCAGAAGAGCGAGTGCCGGACCGGGGTTTAATTATCTATCAACAGGCGATCGAAAAACGGGAAAATTTCCTAGTTATCCTCGATAATGCTAAAGCTTACCCGATTGCTACCCGGGAAGTTCCTCCAAAAGACAATCAACCGGTGTTAATCTCCAGTCTGCTGACCAAAACCGCCCAAAAAGATTCAGAAGCCGTGTTAAATCAATTTTTCTTGACGGAACCTCAAAAAAGTCAAGAATTGCTTTTACTGAGTCAACAGGGGCGAATAAAGCGGCTTCACATCGATGAATTAGAGGGGGTTGGTAGTCGGGGTTTGTCCCTCATGAAATTGAAAGAAGACGATCGCCTGTATGGCGCTGTTTTTACTCACGAGGGTCTGGACTTAGTGATCGCCACCAGTAGCGGTCGGGTGTTGCGTTATCCCGTGCGCGAGGAATTATTGCCAATGATGGGTAAATCTGCCCAGGGTTTAGCAATTTTGCGGTTGCGCTACGGGGAACATCTAGCCGGCTGTGTTTCTCTCCCTCATCGGCAAAATCTGCTGCTGATTTCGGGATTAGGTTACGGGAAAAGACTGGCGATCGAGAATTTACGCTTATCACAATTAGGCGATCTTGGTTCACCCGCTTTACAATTCGTTAACAAACAGGATAGTTTAGCGGCCATGGTAGCGGCCCGGGAGGGGAGTATAGTGTTATTAAGTACCAATCAGAATCGAAAACTACCCTTAGAGGTAGAGACTGTGACAGTTACGGGTAAAGACGGGACAGGTTCACAATTAGTCAAACTCAACCCCGCAGAAAAAATTATCAAAGCACAATTGTTACACCATCTCTAAACAATGGGGAAAAAATCGAAAAATTTTGTGCGTAAACACCGAAATTGGCAAAGATGGTTAAAACTAACTCTGATTCTGGTTTTTGGGTTTATTATCCTTAATCTAGCGATTAATTTAGCCGTCCGCTTGCCAATTAATCAACAAAAACCCATTGATGCCATCTTAGTTTTGGGGGGCAGCATTCGTCGGGAAATTTATGCAGCTAATCTGGCCCTGCAATACCCCAATATACCGATTTTGATTTCCGAAGGCTCGAAAGACCCCTGTATTTTATTACTATTTGAACGGGCAAAAGCGCCAAAAACTAACGTCTGGTTAGAAAAGTGTGCTGATTCTACCTTCGGCAATTTTTTCTTTGCCGTGCCAATTTTAAAACAATGGGGAGTACATAAAGTAAAAGTTGTCACCTCTCCTACTCATTTACCCCGCGCTAAATGGTTAGCAGAAATTCACTTGCAATCCCACGGTATAGCAGTAGAAATCGATGCAGTCCGAGAAATTGGTATCCCCGGTAATCACGAATCAAAGCTAAAAACTGGGTTAGATCTGACTAGAAGTATAATTTGGGCTTTTGTGGGACAATTAATCCATCCCCCCTGTTGGCAAGTCATTCCCTTAAATTCCGTTGATTTGGAAGCTTGGCAAGATGAAGGTTTTCAATGTGAATCTCAAGGTAAGATCAGCTAAACAATAATCTCCCAGTTAGTTTTTTAGCGGCTGCATCCCATTTTTGTAAATCTACTAACTTGGGGTTTTTAAAGGCAAACTCTCTCTTCCCACTTTCCTATACCTTTTAAACAGGATTTAGCATCAGAAACCCTATCGGGAATTTGCGATCGCATCTAGAGCCAAATTCAGTTTCAGCAGGTTAACCCCCGGTTCGCCGAAGATGCCGAGAAAGCGATCATCGGTGTTTTTGGTAACGAGGATCTCCACTTGATTCGTCGGTAATCCCCGCACCCTCGCCACCCGCTCGATCTGCGCTCTGGCGGCTTCCGGGGTGATATGGGGATCGAGACTCGATCCGGAGGTGTACACCAGAGCTGCGGTGGGTTTAATTCCCGTCTTCTCTAATCGGGGAATCTCCCCCTCCAGTGCTTTTTTCGGGTCGGGATCGGGTTTTCCTTTAATTCGCTCGATCAACAGGGGGTTACTGGGAGCTAGGTTACTCGCCCCCGAAATTCCGGTTTGCAGGACTTTGTTAGGATCGTTTTTCGGATCGGCCGTACTGTAGTTGGTGGTACTCGGACGACTATTAAAATAGCGATCGCTGGTGAAAGGTTGCCCAATTAGAGCCGAACCCACCACTTGACCTTGATTATTGGTAATTAAACTCCCGTTCGCTTGCCAGGGAAAAAGAATTTGACCGATGGCGATCATCGAGAAAGGATAGATCAGGGCAGTAATTACCCAGAGAACTAGGGTAGAACGGATGGCTCTACCGGCATCGCGTGCAAAACTCATGATTAAAACCTCTCCGGTATAAAGATGACAAGGAATAGGTAGATAAATAAAGCAAAAGCGACTAATCCTAAAAGGGTTAATGCGAAGGCTTGCCCCCTATCGATAGTGCTTCCCGTAGAAGCTTGAACGATGGAGGAGAAAAGAATTGTTAGACAGAAATTTAAGAAAATATACCAGAAAAATCGGTATTTTCTAGGGGCTGCTTTCATAAGAATTAGAGTTTTTTGGAGATTTGTTTTTGCCAGTAAATCAAGAAAATAGCTGTAGTTGTCGATAGGTTGTCTTGTTCTCCTTTTTCAATTCATAGTTAAGAATACATTGGCCTACATATCTAGCCAAATTAATAGGAACAGCATTGCCAATCATTTGTTCTAGATTAGATTTTGTTCCTGTAAAAATAAAGTCTTTAGGAAAAGTTTGAATATAGCTTCGCTCCCTCGTTGTTAGCGGTCTTAATTTTTCCTTAAGATGACAAGCATCCCCGGGATGTTGTCGATAGGTTTTGGGAACTGGTCGATTTACTCCTCGAATAGTAGGGCTAGGTTCATAAATACTGAATATCGCCCTTCTTTGATAGCTTCTAGGATGTCTATAATAGTATTCTATATCTAATTCTTTGCCCATATAGTCAAATACAGTCAGAGGTTGACTTGATAGATTTTCATTGATCTCATCGATTAAAAAATCATCTTCTTCCTTCATTTTACCGATCAGAAAATATCTTTTTCTAGTTTGAGGAACTCCGCAGTAACAAGAATTGATAACTTTTTCAGTTAAACCATAACCATGGCTTTTAAAAATTTGTTTTGCTTGAGTGAGTATTTTACTTTTCTCAATTCTATCCACATTTTCCATAACAAACCATTGCGGACTTACTCCAGTTACAATTTCGGCGAATGTGAGCGTTAGATTCGCTCGTCCTAAACCCTCGTCTCTCTTCCCAGCACTGGAAAAGTCTTGACAAGGAGGGCTGCCGACAATAATCTCAGGATTATATTGAGCAAATATTTCTTGGCTAGATTCTCTAGATAAATCGACATTAAATATCGGATGACTAAAGTTATTTCTATAGACATCTATAGCAGGTATCCAATTATCAAATGCGGCCACAATAGTAAACCCCGCTTTCTGGAAACCTAAAGATAAACCACCACAACCAGCGAATAAATCGATTGTGATCATTTTGCTCCCTCCTCTAAATTGACTCTCGAAAGCATAAAATAAATTATCGGAATCGGGAGCTAGACCGTATAACTCTTTTGTACTTAACTCCGCAGGTTGAATTTTTAAATTTTCGTCAAGTTTCAGATAGACATTTTTCAGTCCTTTCCCATCCAAGTAAGCGCACAAAGAAGCTGGAAATGAGGAGTTAAATTGATTTTTACCCCATGTTTCTTTTTGGCTAAAATCCCGATTCAAGTGCTTCAATCCGAATAAACTAGGCTTAAATATTGCCGATTTTCCCATTACCTCAACCCGATCGCTGAAATTATCTCATCAATAATCTTAATAGCAATAAACGGCGCAATCATGCCTCCCACGCCGTAGATGAGGATATTGCGCCGCAATAGTTGGTCAGCAGTGAGCGGGCGAAATTGAACGCCTTTAAGTGCTAGGGGAATCAAAACGGGGATAATCAGGGCATTGTAGATCAGGGCTGAGACGATCGCCGATTGAGCGCTTTTCAAACCCATGATGTTTAAAGCACCGATCCCGGCAGCGGCGAAAATCGTCGGGATAATGGCGAAATACTTGGCGATATCGTTGGCTACCGAAAACGTGGTTAGGGCGCCGCGGGTAATGAGTAACTGTTTGCCGATGGTCACTAAATCGATCAGCTTGGTCGGGTCGGAATCGAGATCCACCATATTGGCCGCCTCCTTCGCCGCTTGGGTTCCGGAGTTCATCGCCACACCGACATTAGCCTGGGCCAGTGCGGGTGCGTCGTTGGTTCCGTCTCCCGTCATGGCAACTAACTTGCCCTTGGCTTGCTCGCGACGGATCACCTCGATCTTATCTTCTGGGGTGGCCTCGGCGATAAAATCATCCACCCCCGCCTCCGCCGCGATCACCGCCGCCGTGATCTGGTTGTCGCCGGTGAGCATGATCGTTCTCACACCCATGCGCCGTAATTGGTCGAAACGCTCTTTTAATCCTGGCTTCACGATGTCCTTGAGATAGATCACCCCGTAGATATCGTTACCCCGACAGACGGCCAGGGGAGTCCCCCCCAAACGGGAAACCCTTTCCTGTGCCTCATCGAGGGTCTCGGGAACGGAACCACCGCGGGAACGGACGAAACCTTTAATCGCGTCTACGGCTCCCTTACGGTATTCCTCGCCGGCCCTATCGGTGCCGCTCATGCGGGTACGAGCGGAGAATTCGATTCCCTCGCCGGGTTGGCCATCGATATCGAGGTTCGCGCCCAAATTCCGGGCTAAGGCAACGATCGAGCGTCCTTCCGGGGTTTCGTCGAAAAGGCTGGCCGCTAGACAGATGCGGGCTAATTCCTCGAGGTTATGACCGTTCACGGGGATAAATTCGTCAGCCAGTCGGTTGCCGAGGGTGATCGTTCCCGTTTTGTCGAGAAGGAGGGTATTCACGTCGCCGCAGGCTTCCACCGCGCGCCCGGAGGTGGCGATGACGTTAAACTGAGCCACACGATCCATGCCGGCGATGCCGATCGCGCTCAATAAACCGCCGATCGTCGTGGGAATGAGGGCGACGAGGAGCGAGATCAAGATGGCGATACTGGAACCGGCCCGAAAGGTATCCGCGACCGCCGGCCCGAGGCTCGTTTCCAGGAAACCGGCGATATAGTTCCCGATCGGCGGAATCGTGGCCACGACAATTAGAAAGACTTGGGTTAACACGGCCAGAAGTACCGTCAGCGCGATCTCGTTGGGGGTTTTCGTGCGCTCGGCCCCTTCCACGAGGGAGATCATGCGATCGATAAAACCCTGGCCGGGATCTTGAGTGATCCGCACTGTCAACTCGTCCGAGAGAAGCCTGGTGCCGCCAGTGACGGAACTGGCGATGTCGGTTCCGGGTTGTTTGAGGACGGGGGCCGATTCTCCGGTGATCGCCGATTCATCCACCGAACCGATTCCCTCGATCACTTCCCCGTCGGCGGGAATCACGTCCCCGGCCACCAGTTTTACCCGATCGCCCCGACCCAAGGCCGTGGAACTGACCGACTCGATCAATCCGTCGGCCAGGATTTTTCGGGCGATCGTGTCGCTGCGGGTGGAGCGCAGGGCATCGGCCTGGGCTTTTCCCCGTCCCTCGGCGATCGCCTCGGCGAAGTTGGCGAACAGCACCGTGAAGAAGAGGATCAGGGTGATGATGCCGTTAAGTAGCCGTTGTTGTCCCCTATCCCCGGCGATCGTGCCGAATAGATGCGGGTCGATCGTCACCAGGGCCGTGACGATCGTTCCTAACCAGACCACGAACAGGACCGGGTTACGCACGGCGATGCGCGGGTCGAGTTTGAGGAAGGACTGCCGGATCGCGCGTTGATAGAGACCTGTCCGGTTTACCTTGGGGGTGTGGCGGCGGTCGTCCCTGCGACCTCTCGGCACTCGCAACGGGCGGGAGGATTTAGAATTTCCTTTGTTCGTTCTCATAAATTATCCAAACTCCTAGCCGATCATCCGGGTGATTTGAAAGGCTTCCGCGATCGGCCCGAGGGCTAATATCGGCAAGAAAGTCAGCGCACCGAGAATTAAAATCACCCCCGCCGTCACGCTGGTAAAGAGTCCGGTATCGGTGCGGAGGGTTCCGGTGGTGGCGGGAACTGGTTGTTTGCGGGACATCCCATCGGCTAACAAGAGCAGGGCGGCGATCGGGATATACCGTCCGGCGAGTAAACTGAAGGAGGCGCTTAGATTCCACCAGAGAGCGGTAATCGTCGGTTTGGCACCAGCCGCAATCGCAAGCGGCGCAGGTTGGGAATCCCCTAGTCCCTCGAATCCCGACCCGTTATTGGCAGCGGCGGAAGCGTACTCGTAGATAACTTGAGATAATCCGTGAAAGCCGGGGTTACTGATGCCCTGAAAGTCGGGAAAGGCAAGGGCGATCGCTCCAGGGATGAGGATGGCGATCGGGTGAACCAGCAGAATTAAAAAACTCGCTAACACCACTTCCCGTTTCTCGATTTTGCGCCCGAGGAATTCGGGGGTTCGCCCCACCATTAGCCCGGTGACGAATACCGCCAGGATCAGATAGGCAAACAGGTAGGCGGTGCCGGTTCCCTGGCCGCCGAAAACGATTTGCAGGAACAGATTCGAGAGGGTGGCGAAGCCGCCGTTCGGCATCAAGGAATCGTGCATGGCGATCACCGCACCGCACATGGTGGCCGTGGTAGTTACCGCGTACAGGGCCGATTGCGCCCAACCGAAGCGTACTTCTTTGCCCTCGAAGTTAACCGCTCGCTCCACCCCTAGCAGGGAGTTAACCGCCTGGTTGCCGTTATATTCCCCGATCGCTGTGATGATCGTCAAGCCGATGAAGATACCGAGGGGAATTAGATAGATTAACCGAGCTTGCTTGAGATTATCGGCGAAAACCCCGTAGGTATAGATCAGGGAGGTGGGAATCGAGAGAATCGCTACCAACTGCACCAGATTGACGAATCCGTTCGGGTTTTCAAAGGGGTGGGCCGAGTTGCTGGCAAAAAAGCCACCGCCGTTTTCTCCCAATTCCTTAATAATCTCGAAGTGGGCCACCGGACCGCGGGCGATCGCCTGACTCAGGTTGGGGTTTTCTAGCGTCGGCAAGATCGCCGGGCCCGCGAGGGTTTCCGGGACTCCGGCGATGATCAGGGCAATTGCCCCCACGATCGAGATCGGTAAGAGGATACGGGTGATCGCTCGGATCAGATCCACGTAGAAATTGCCCAACGGTCGCCCCGTCAATCCCCGAATAAAGGCGATCCCCACCGCTAGACCGGTTCCGGCCGAGGTGAACATCTGGTAGCCGAGACCCCAGAGCTGACTCCCGTAGCTGAGGGTGGTTTCTCCGGAATAATGCTGTTGGTCGCTGTTGGTGATAAAGGAAATCGTCGTATGTAGGGTGGTGTCCCAAGAAGGGGCGGGGATCCCCGTCGGGTTGAGGGGAAGGACTCCTTGGCCGGCAATCAGGGAAAAAACCAGAATTGCTATTACCGCGTTACTGTAGAGAACGGCGCGGGCGTACTGCCAGCCAGTCATATTCTCTTTCCCTTTCACTCCGACGAAGGTGTAAAGAAGACTCTCGACTCGATCGCACAGTGGGTCGAGTAGGGTTCTCCGTTCCATGAACACCCTAGCCATATACCGCCCGAAAAAGGGGGTGATCGCCACGATTATCAGGATCGTGAGCGCGATTTGAATCCATCCTTGCAACATGGTTCGATCAACTCCAAAAAAAGGCCCGTCGAGGCTCGATCAACGATCAACCGGGAAACTCACGGGTTCGCTGTCTCGAAACCGCTTGCTGAAAACCGAGTTTGTCTCATCATTAGCGATCATTAACAAATGGATGATCGAGGGATTATTATCGCCTCTGCTGGAACGATTATAGCGATTTGTCGCACCTTGACAATCTATATTTTTTCCGTTCGTTGTCCTATCAGCTTTTACGCACTTATGCGGCAATACCGACAATCAGCAATTATCAGTGACTCTTAAGATGTTAGGTCACAAGTGGCTGAACAAACGGGAATAATTATGCAAACCCCATCGCAATTTGTAATCAGAGATTGCTGATTGACACTCCCGTCGCTAAAAGCCTATCCATTAGTCACATATTTCTTAACATAAAATTTGACAAAAAGAGAAAAGTGTGCAAGATGGCTCAAGGGGGTTCTATGGGGTAAATAATTTGATGAAATAGTTTCCAAGTCTCGCCGATGATATCATGTAAGGGAGCTTCTTTGATTCTTTCTACTGTACTTTTAGCTTGGGCGGCAATTAAATCTGAAGGTTGAAAGTGGGGCGAGGACAATTAACCATCTTTGCCATTACTTTTGACCAATAGTATTAATTATCATCAAAAAAAATATCGAGGGCGACTTCTGTAAAACTTAACTAAAAAAGCCTATTTCCTTGACTTTCAAATAATTTTTCAGCCAGACTCACCGACCGATTCTATTTCTGAGCAGAGATTTACAACATTTCTTATAGGAATAAATTATAAACTAATGGGTTATTATCCTCTGAATAATAGCTGCTAACTCCTGAAAAGGAAGACTCTGTACCTAGCCATTAAAATAACTGCTATCCCACCTTTCAGAATATGGTTCCGTGGGAATATTTTCTTCATCTTCCACTTCTGTCTGCGCTACATAATAAAATTTTAGTTCATGCAGTATATCGGTGATCGCTCTTTCTACAGCAATTTTTATTCTTAATCTTCGGGTGTGATAATCGTGATATTTTTCCCCCAAAGTTTTGAAACTGCGGGGCAGAATTTGGATAGCATTATTCATGACTCGATCGATTTTAATCTCCGAGAGATATTGGCGAAAGGAAGCAGGTAAATTTCTTAACTGTTCCCGCACTTCTGCTATCACTAATTGCTCAACAAAATTGAGAGAAGGTTGGTTCATGAAACGATTTTTTAGTGATCAAAAACTGATTCCATGTTAATACCGCTCGATAAATAATAGCGTGATATTATGCCGTTGCGATGGTGATTTAAATCACTGTTTAATCCAAGCTGATGGCCAAATACCGCCAATTTCGAGACCAGCTAGACCACTAGAGCTATTTATAATGTTTTTACCGCGACTATCAGCCAATTTTATCGATAATTTACCTTTGAGGGTATCTTGACAAGCAAAACAGAGACCTTTTTCTGTGGGTACACGCACGCGATCGGGAGGATGATCACTGATGCCGATTAAGACAATGGTATAATTCTCGTTGGTTGCCCTCATTTCCCAGTATCCCCAGGGTTGCACTGTCCAAGTTAGTTGAGAATTCCAGATATCAAACTTATAAAAGCGATTTTGCCAGTGAATACCGATAATTCCCACCGATTCCGTCCAGTGGAGAACTTTCCGGGTAGAACCCACTGCGGTTAAGGTTAAATCGGGATTTTCAGGGAAAGCATTACAATTAATCCAAAACCACTTTTCGGGGAAAGAATAACCCCAATTTTTCTCGCTATAAAAAGGTACATTCTCAAATTGGTAATTTTTTCCCCCATAGGTAATCATTCCCGTTGCTAAACCATGAGCAGTTAAAATCTGCCAACCCGGGTCAAAAATCGGTAAATAAGATAATATTCCTGCTGTTGCTTGGGGTAAACGCTTGTTATCTCCCCAACTGTACCTAGTTTCAACGCGATAATCCCATTGACAGATTTCTCCAGTGACGGGATCATAAATTCGTCCTTGCTGCTGGTTTGCCGTTGCTTGATAACCCTCTTGAACAGACTCAAAAAAAGCTGACGGAGAAAGCAGACGGGGACGGATTTTTAAGTTAGTTTTTCCCCAATGGATAATGGCTAATTCCTGACGACTTGCCCAAAATTTATCCGTATCGGGAAAAGTGCGACAAAGATAATTAGATTCTATGGCTAAAATTTGTACCGCTCCACCGCTATTGACTTGACCGCCGCTTGGGTCTTGAATAGAATACATAAAGGCGAATCCGTCGGCTAATTGCGGAATCATGACTCGGAAGTACCAACCTTCAAAGAATCGGGGAGTGATACCATCCCAATGGTAGCCAGAATGAGGGGGTTGTGAAGACATCAATGGGTTTATCTTTAGGTATTGATTTTGGCACATCGGGAGCGCGAGCGATTGCTATTGATTCTAGCAAAAATATCGTCGCTGAGGTTCATTATCCCTTCACTAATGCCAATTTTCAGGATTGGCAAAAGGCCCTATTTTATTTATTGGATAATCTAGGGGATTCGGTGCGTTCAGAACTTAAATCGATCGCAATTAATGGTACTTCCTCGACGGTGTTATTATGTGATAATTGGGGGAATCCTCTTTCTCAGGCAATATTATACAATGACGGGCGAGGAATTGCCTTTTTAGAAGCAATTAAAGCTATAGCACCCCCTCACCATCCCGTGATTATTGCTACCTCCAGTTTAGCTAAATTACTTTGGTGGAGTGAACAAGAAATTTTTTCGCAAGCGCGTTATTTTCTCTCGCAAGCGGATTGGTTAGCATTTCTGCTGCACGGTAAACTGGGAATTAGTGATTATCACAATGCCTTAAAGTTAGGTTATGATCTCGAAAATCTCTGTTATCCCGATTGGTTAGAGAATTTACCGATGTTTAATTTATTACCGCAAATTTTTGCCCCGGGTACAGCGATCGATACTATTAAACCAGATTTAGTGACTCGTTTTGCTATCCCGAAAGATTGTTTAATTTATACGGGAACCACCGACAGCATAGCGGCATTTTTAGCCAGTGGTGCTAATTCTTTAGGGGATGCAGTGACATCTTTAGGTTCAACTTTAGTCTTAAAATTATTAAGTAGCCAGAAAGTTGATGATAGTAACTATGGCATCTATAGTCATCGTTTAGGAAATTTGTGGTTAACTGGTGGGGCATCTAATACGGGAGGAGCAGTGCTAAAGAAGTTTTTTTCTGATCAAGAATTGAGAAATTATAGTTTAGCAATAGATGGACAAAAAGAAAGTAATTTAGATTATTATCCTCTACTAAAAGCGGGTGAGCGCTTTCCAATTAATGATCCTTTTTTACCCGCAAAACTGACTCCCCGGCCCGATAATACTCGAGAATTTTTGCATGGTTTACTGGAAAGTATTGCCCGCATTGAAGCTTTAGGTTATCAGCGTTTACAGGAATTGGGAGCCAATAAATTAGAGCGAGTTTATAGTGCTGGTGGTGGGGCAAAAAATTCGACTTGGAGAATAATTCGTCAGCGTCATTTAGGGGTTCCCGTGCTTTTGTCTAAACAGGAGCAAGCGGCCTATGGTACTGCCCTATTAGCACAGCAATCGGTTACGCTGTTGAAATAGTCTCATAAGTAGGGTTTGCGGCAAAAAGTTTGTTGGTGGGGTTAGGAGTCGGTCGTCAGTATTCAGGAGTCAGGAGTCAGGAGATAGGAGTCAGGAGACAGGAGATTATTTTATTTATTCTCCCCACACCCTACACCCTACACCCTACACCCTACACCCTTCGTTAATTAACCGTAATAGGGTGGCTCATTACCCGGTTTCCATTTGATATTACAGCCTAAACTGGGTTTTTGCTCCGTCGGCACCGGTTGACCGGTTAAAACCTTGTCAATAGCGGCGCGGAGATCTTTGCCTGTCACCGGTATTCCATTACTAGGACGACTATCATCCAACTGACCGCGATAGACTAGGCTGCGCTGACTATCAAAGAGGAAAAAATCGGGAGTACAGGCTGCCGTGTAAGCTTTCGCCACTTCTTGGCTTTCGTCATAGCATAAATTGAATTTAAAGTCAAGGGTTATCGCCATTTTTTTCAAATTTTCGGGCGAATCATCAGGATATTTCTCCACGTCATTAGAACTAATTGCGAGGATGCCCAGATTGGTATTAGCATAATCGCGACCTAGACGGGTAAGTTCTTCTTGAATGTGTTTAACAAAGGGACAATGTTCACAGAGGAAGATGACTAACAGAGCGGTTTTAGCCGCAAAGCTGTCCAGAGAGATAGTTTCACCCGAAACCACATCGGGTAAGGCAAAACTGGGAGCTTTTGTCCCCAGATCTAACATTGTGGACTCGGTGCGTGCCATAAAGTTTCTACTCTTTTCTATAGGGAGGACTGAGATTTTTATAGCATTTCACGCTTCATCGCGCAAATTTAAGGCCTTAACCAGCATCAGTAAACAGTAAACAGTGAACTGATAAGCCATTGACCTATCTAAATTACTGGTTAGAGCTGCAGTAGTCATGGTTCGCAGTGTCCGCCAATTATGGAATAAAACTACTACATAAATTCGCTTCTTCATCAGTAGTTTAGCAGCGGATGCCCAAAAACAGGCCGAGGTGATTCGCAGACATTGGAGTATTGAAAATAGTCTCCATTGGGTACTCGATGTTACATTTAGTGAAGATGCCAGTGGGATTCGTCTGGGGTATGGAGCGGAAACACCTTTGTAACCCCTAAATCAGGTTTTATGTCAAGCTATTTTGAAAGCCTTGCTAGAAACCAGTTTTAGGGACAAGTATAATTACTCACTTGCATAAATGAGATGCTCCAGGCAAACTGGCAAACTGGCAAATGGCAAACTTACTGGAAAAATCAAATTATGGGAACTTTGCAAGCAAAAAACCACATCCTCAAACCTGTATTCATCATCATATCAGGATTAGCGATTACTCAAACTATCGGCTGTACAACTTTCAATAGCTATCATCCGAAAAATCAAGTAAACGCCCAAACACCTGCAAAACCAGCACCCCAAGAAATTATACAAACTGGAGAAGTGCGCCCTTTACCCGGTAGTTTAGATAAAATACCTGTTTTTAATAGCAACAGTCCAGAATGGATCAAAAATGAAGGTATTCTACTTTCTACTTTTACCCCTAATAACAAAAAAGTTCCAGCCGCACATTTAAACTTTCCCATTCAAGGCAGATTTGATTTATTTGCTCATCATTATACCCACAATCCCAAGGATTTACAAACCTTATATATAGGAGTAATTTTACATAATCCCAGTAAAAAACCTATCACTATTAACATTTTACAAGGTGCGAGTTATTTAATGACAGAAGCACCGTTTGTCACCTGGCAACCCTACATAGAAAATAACGATGGTAAAGCATTTTCTGGACCAGGTGCAAGAGCAGTAGCGGATGTTTTGCGGGGAGTACGTCAAAAAGAATTTCCAGCAAGAATAGTCATTGCTGCTGGGGGAAGTCAAATGTTATTAAACCATCCTATCCCAGTCAGAAATTTAGAAAAACCTGTCAATGGGAGATCCAGTTTTTTCCGATTAAATAGCAGTGGTAAAATTTATGCAGCGAGTTTAGCCATGTTTGCGAAAAAAAATGCTGATGGTAGCGAGCGCGCACCCACATTAAAAGAATGGCAAGACTTATTAAATAACGGTAACTTTGCAGGACCAAGAGATAAAACCCCCACACCCCCAGATGCAAAAGGAGGTCAATTAATTTACAGCAGAGTCGCAGGTATATCCGAAGGTGCAACATGGAAAGCAAACCTCACAGACAACACCAAAACCCAAACCCTGACTATTCCCGAACCAGGTAAAACTATTTCTTATCCCATAGCCACCTTACGGGGTGGAAGGTTAGGAACAGAACAAAGCCAAACCGCAAAAATGCTAGTGCGGTATCCTGATACTGCTTACGAAGCACATGGTAACTATGGGGTAGAATATCAACTCAACATACCTTTAACTAATAACACTAATAAAAATCAGACAGTTAGCATCACTTTAGAAACTCCCTTAAAAGAAGATAGACTATCTGAAAAAGGAATTAAATTTAGAAAACCATCATTAGACTTTCCCTTTTTCCGTGGTACAGTGCGTTTAAAATATAGCGATGATCAAGGTAAACAACAAACCAGTTATGTACATTTATGGCATAGAACAGGGCAGGTTTTAGAGCCTTTATTAAAACTAGATTTAAAACCAGGAACTCAAAGAAAAGTACAATTAGATGTTATTTATCCACCTGATTCTACACCGCCGCAGGTGGTTACAATTAAGACTTTGGAAAATTAAAATAAATTGCAACAGACAAAAATCACTGACTGCCTTGTCTGTTACGGCGAACTGACAGGAGTTAATCTGAGAGGAAGCAAAAAAAAAAGGGCGTTGCTGAATCAAGGTATGAATGACAATCTTGCACCCATCCAAAAGTTAGTTTGGGTCTAGGTTTTAAAAATCCCACAAAAGAAGATTCATATCTCAAATCAGCAACGCCGGTTGAATGGTACTCAACCCCTCTTTCTTTCCCTCCCCGTTTATCTTGACTCTAATCTCGGAATTTAGCAACAGTTTTCTTGCCTTAAATCCCGGAATTAACCTACTGAAACTGATCTGCCCAATTTTCGATCACACGCTGACTTTCGCGAGCAATAACTAAAGCGTTATCGGGGACATTTTTAGTGATAGTTGAACCGGCAGCCACGGTGACATTTTTTCCTAATTTTAAAGGAGCCACTAAAACACTATTTGCCCCAGTTTTTGTGCCACTGCCGATCATAGTTTGATGTTTTTTCACGCCATCGTAATTAGCAGTAATTGTTCCCGCGCCAACGTTAACTTTTTCCCCTAAAGTGGCATCTCCCAGATAGGATAAATGGGCAATATTGGTTTTATTGCCGATGTCACTTTTTTTAATTTCAACAAAATTACCGACTCGACAATTAGCCCCAATTTTCGCT
Source organism: Microcystis sp. M179S2 (assembly GCF_020245805.1). Lineage (NCBI taxonomy): Bacteria > Bacillati > Cyanobacteriota > Cyanophyceae > Chroococcales > Microcystaceae > Microcystis > Microcystis sp. M179S2. The sequence goes on from NZ_JADBUE010000173.1 coordinate 64,231, forward strand.
TCTCCGCGCAAATGAGCATAGGGACCGATACGACAACCAGAATCCACCTGACTATCAGAAATAACCGAAAATAAGACCGTTACATCGCTGCCTATGCGACTATTTTCGATTAAACTCCCCGGACCTATACGACAACCAGAAGCGATTATCGTCTCACCGCGCAGATGGGTTTGGGGTTCGATAATCACATCGGGACTGAGGGTGACAGTATCCTCAATGGTGACACTATCGGGGTCAATTATGGTGACTCCAGCGGCCATCCAATCATCTTTGACTCTAGTTTGTAGGATATCATAGGCGGCGGCCAATTGTTTGCGATCGTTAATGCCGCTAATTTCTAAAAAGTCCTCCACATCCACGGCCATGACGGGATCGAGAAAATTGACCACATCCGTGAGATAATACTCACCTTGATCGTTATTGGGGGTTAAATTAGGCAGTATAGCCGCTAATCTTGACCAATTAAAGCAGTATATGCCTCCATTAATCCGGTGGTTTTGTCGTTGGGCATCGGTACAGTCTCTTTCTTCCACAATCTGCTTAACGAGATTATTGCCATCACAAAAAACTCGACCGTAACCTTTCGGGTTAGGGAGGTTAGCAGTTAAGAGGGTGGCAGCGTTACCATGGTCTTGATGAATCTGGAGAAGATTTTGCAAGGTTTCGGGACGCAATAGGGGAACATCGCCATTTAAGACCAACAAATCCCCCTGAAAGTCCTCTAAATGGGGGATTAACTGCTGAATAGCATGGCCAGTGCCTAACTGTTCCTTTTGTTCGACAAATTCGATATCCTCGAGATGCTGTAGAGTATTTCGCACCTGTTCCCCTTGATAACCGATAATCACCAGTTTTCGCTGGGGATGTAAGGATTCGCTGACATTAAGCACCCGTTCCACTAGCGAGCGACTGCCGAGGGGATGTAAAACTTTCGGAAGGCTGGACTTCATTCGGGTTCCCTTACCCGCCGCTAAAATTGCTACCGCTACCATGGTCATGCTTGCCAATATCGTTCGCGACTGAGTATATCGCACTCCGATCCCCTTGGTTGCAAGAATTTTTTCCCTCTTTCATCCTGTGCCAGTTGAGAAACTACCATAAAAAGGTTTTCTTTAAGACATTGTTAAGGTACTATATACAAATTGAAACAATTGAACATAATTAGCACTCTATAGATACCGCTATGACAACTGTACTAACTAAGGAATCCTCCGCCATGAAACAGATTCGCACCACCTACCAAGCTGACCAACAGGTGAAATACCTGCATCTAGAAGCGGAAATCGAGGTACTGCTGCAACAACTGCAAAACCTCAAGCGCAAAAACCAAGAGAATCAAAACCTAAATTAAAGAAAATTTCCCGGTTCTTCGTTACCTGGTATGGTTCGATAGGGGGGCATAAATCGACTAAATCCTTATCTGGCAAGAGACTTAATTGATTAGTTCGCTCTAGATCAAAAATAATTGACAAAAATCGCCAAATGCCTTTCTATATAAGGGTTC